>JBKPEY010000326.1:0-2967 GCA_046744405.1 Actinomycetota bacterium | reverse complement strand
GTACATGGCGTGCATGCCATGCACACCGTAGGTATCCCACGTAGCGTGGGATACCTGCTCTGACGGCCGTCTGTTAAGCGGACAACCACTGGGCTAGGTCAGCGTCGGCTGCGGCACCGGGTCAGGTGCGGGGACGTCGAGGGGGTCGTCGGCGCTCGTCAGTATTGGTGAGCTGATGCGGACCTGAGAGGCATTCGCCACTGGCCGGATCCACACTGGCAGTCCTAGTTCCAGCGCCTTGGCGGTCGCCTCCGCGCGCGTCAAAGTCACCAGTACCGACGGCGCGTCGTCTTCTCCGGTCAGCCGGACATCGAGGCGTACTTCAAATCCGACCCGATTGAAGCGCTCAATCCGGCCCTGGTACGCGCGGTCGAATGGATGTGTCTCGATCTCGAGATCATGCGGGCGTACTAGATGGTTATCGAGTGTGGTCACCGGGCCCAGGAAGCTCATCACGAATTCCGAGTTCGGATGGTCGTAGAGCTCATCAGGCGCGCCGACCTGCTCGATGCGACCCGAATTGATCACCACAATCCGGTCGGCTACGTCGAGGGCCTCTTCCTGATCGTGTGTGACGAAGACCGTAGTGACATGTACCTCGTCGTGCAGCCGTCGCAGCCATGCCCGCAGCTCCTTGCGGACATTCGCATCCAGGGCACCGAACGGCTCATCCAGCAGCAACACGGTGGGCTCGATAGCGAGTGCGCGGGCCAGGGCCATGCGCTGCCGCTGGCCACCCGACAGCTGGGCGGGCAGCCGATTGGCGAACTGCGATAGGTGCACAAGCTCGAGCAGTTCTTGCACTCGAGCGGCGATCTCCTTGCGCGGCCGCTTCCGTACCTTCAATCCGAAGCCGACGTTGCCGGCCACGGTGAGGTGCCGAAAGGCGGCATAGTGCTGAAAAACGAAGCCGACATTGCGTTTCTGAGCCGGCAGCCCGGTGGCATCGACCCCCTCGATCTCGACGGATCCACTGTCGGCAACTTCCAGACCGGCGATGATCCTCAGCAGGGTTGACTTGCCGCCGCCGCTCGGACCCAGTAATGCGGTCAGCTCACCAGCAGCGATATCGAGGTCGATGCCTTCCAGCGCTACGAAGTCACCGAATCGCTTGCCGACGCCAGCGATCTTGATACTCATTGTGACGCCCCCTTGCCAGGTCGAAGGCTGGTTATGATGATCAAGGCGAGTACGGCGATCAGCGCCAAGATGAAGGCTGCCGTGTACGCGGTGATCGAATTTTGGAGCCCAAACTGCTGATACCGCTCCTCGACCAGAAGCGTCGCGGTCTGAGTGCGCATGGCCACACCGCCAGAGACGATCTTGACGGCACCGAACTCACCAAGGGATCGGGCAAGGCTGAGCACGACGCCATAGAGCAGACCCCATCGGATGGCGGGCAGGGTAATGCGCGCGAAGGTCTGCAAGCTCGACGCCCCCAGGCTGCGGGCGGCCTGCTCCTGTTCGGTTCCGATTTCGGTGAGCACCGGGACCACCTCGCGGATCACCAGCGGCAGGCTGACGAACGCGGTGGCCAGAATGATTCCCGGTGGCGCGTAAATGACCTGGAAGCCGGCCTGCTCCAGGCTCTGCCCCAGCCAGCCGGTACGCCCGCTGTAGACCAGTACCAACGCCAGCCCGACGACGACGGGCGAGACTGACAGCGGCAGGTCCACCATGGCGTTGAGTGCGCGCCGTCCGGGAAACGTGTAGCGCACCAGCAGCAGTGAGATGCCGACGCCGAAGATCGTGTTGATCACGACTGCCCAGAAGGCGGCCGACAGTGTGAGCTCGAAAGCGAAGATCACTTGTGGCTGGCGTAGCGCGTTGATCACCGGGGCCAGGCCGCCTGCAAAGGTCTCGGCTGCGACCAAGCCGACCGGCCAGATCACCAGGAAGAACAGATATCCGATCATGATCAGTCGCAATGCCCAGGTGATCACCCGATGAGCAGCTGTGTCAGGCATAGCGGGCCACCCTCCTGGAGACCAGATCCAGTGTGATGATCACTATCAGCGCAACGGCGAGCAAGATCGACGCCACAGCCGCCGCCTCGGTCAGGTGGTCGCCCTCGACGGAGGACATGATGCGTACCGACGCCACCTCGGTCGAGTAGGGCAGGTTGCCCGACAGCAGCACCAGCGATCCGTACTCGCTGATCGCGCGGCAGAAGGACAACGCCGCGCCCGAGGTGATCGCCGGCGCCAGGCTGGGAAGAATCACCAGCCTGAAGGTTGTCAACCGGCTGGCGCCGAGCGACGCTGCCGCCTCCTCGACCTCCTGCTCAAGCTCCAGGAGCACCGGCTGGACTGTTCGCACAATGAAGGGCAGCGTGACAAAGAGGAAGGCCAAGAAGACTGCAACCCGGGTGTTGGCCCAGTTGACCCCCAGCGGGCTGGACGGCCCATACAGGCTCAGCAACACCAGGCCGGCGACGATCGTCGGCAAGGCGAAGGGGATGTCGATCACGACCTCGAGCAGCTGCTTGCCTGCAAACTGATCACGAACCAACACCCAGGCGATGACGGTGCCCATCACGATGTTGACCGCAGTGACGAGCACCGCCTGACCAACCGTGAGCCTGAGTGCTGCCAGCGTCTGCGGACTCGTCAGCGCATCCCAGTACGCCGACCAGCCACCGGCCGACGCCTGGACGAGCACAGCGGTGAGCGGGATGAGCACGAGCAGGCTGAACCAGGTCAACGCGATGCCCAGTCCGAGCCCGGAAATCGGGGTCAGCGAGGTCGCACTCTTGCCGCGCGGCAGGCGCTGTGGATCTCCGGGACCACCTGCGGTGGTGGCCGCGCCTGCTGGAGGAGTCGGAGCGAGCTGCTGAGCTTCGACGGTCCCTGCGCTCTGGGTCACTGAGACCTGCCAGTCGCCTTCTGAATCTCGGGCACCAGGCCACCCTCGTCAAAGAACTTCGCATTTACCGCATCCCAGCCACCGAGCTCGCTGATCGTAAAC
>JBKPEY010000093.1:0-1550 GCA_046744405.1 Actinomycetota bacterium | reverse complement strand
GGCAACAACCGCGGTGTTGAGGTACTCACGGCCTGGCAGGATCTGGTACGTCACTCGGGTGGCGGCCAGCTCCACGACGGCCTGCGCTGGAGCTGAGGAGCTCGCGTGGGGCTGAGGCCGGCTCACATCGTCACCGCCGTCTACTCGCAATCGATCATGCATTCGTCCTCGAGGAGGCTCGTCGTTCCAGGCGCGACCTCGCCGCGATCGCCACAGAACACGCGTGCGGTAGGTTGTGACATTCGACGCCAGTCCAGATCATCGGAGAAGATCACCGTGGTGCCTTTGGGCACCGCCGCGGCCCTAATGAGTGTTTCTGCTGACCAGCCGCCAGGTCTCCACGTCGCCCTTGCCTTTGACGTCGATGAGCCCTGTCGGCTCGGTGAGGAAATCGTCGGCCAGGAGCTCCCAGGTCGAACGGGTGATCTGGATCTCGTTTGATGTCCCGTGTGACTCCATGCGGCTGGCCATGTTCACCGTGTCACCCCAAAGGTCGTAGAGGAAGCGGCGGCGTCCGATTACCCCCGCCACGACTGGGCCGGAGCTGATCCCGATCCGGAGCCGGAGGTCGCTCTCGGGCAGGCAGGTGTGGGCGGAGTCCTTCATCTGGAGCGCGAGGTCAGCAAGCGCGTGCGCGTGGTCGGGCCGAGGCCGAGGGACACCCGCCGCGACCATGTAGCAGTCGCCGATCGTTTTGATCTTCTCGACCTGGTAGCGGTCGACGAGTTCGTCAAAGGTGGTGAACAAACGATCGAGCATCCCGACGACCTCGCGCGCGTCGAGTCGGCTCGCTAGCGGAGTGAAGTCGACGACGTCGGCGAAGAGGATGCTGGCGTCGTCGAAGTGGTCCGCGATCGTGTGGGGTTCGGCCTGCAGGCGCTGGGCGACCTCCTTGGGAAGGATGTTTAGCAGCAGCGCCTCGACGCGCGCTTGTGCGGTGTCTCGACCTCGCGCGAAGGTTATGAGCAACAACATCGCCACCAGCGACACCGCGACGATGTTGAGGACGTCGAAGGTCCGGACGAAAGCATCGGGCAGGTTGGCGCCGTCCGGCCGCACGACTTCGGAGAGAACGACCGCGAGCAACACGACGGCGACGAACGCCGCGAACCACGGCCAGGCGCGCGCGGGTCGGTCGAAGGCGACCGCGCCGAGCGGCGCAAGAAGCGACCACAAGATCACAAAGCTCGCGTCCTCCAGGCCGCCGAGCATGATCATCCCGAGCGCGGGCGCGACCAGGATCAGAATGAACTGCGCCGTCCGCAGGAACGCGAGATTTCGATTCCGGGCGAACACGGCCAGGCTGATGATCGATCCTGCGACATAAGCCCACGGCGTCAGCGCGACCGCCTTCTCGCCGACGACCCAATACAGGCAGCCCCACAAGAACCCAATTGGCAAGATGAACAGCGCGATCCCGACGAGCAGCCGTTTGTGGAAGCGCAGCTCCGAGGAGTCGGCGGAGTCCGCCCCGATCGACAAGACGCGGTCTGCCAGCGCCGCGATCATGACAGGCGAGCGTAGTCGACGGTGGCCCGTGGACCCTCGGT
>JBKPEY010000607.1:0-1691 GCA_046744405.1 Actinomycetota bacterium | reverse complement strand
GATGGTCGGCGTTGAGCAGGTCGATGCAATCGATCCCTCTGCCTCTTTTGTGGAGGCTTGCCAGGATCGACTGCCCGGCGTACGGGCGCAGGTAGCCGCCGCTGAGGCGCTGCCGTTCGCCGATAAAGTCTTCGACCGGACACTCGCCCAGCTCGTGGTGAATTTCATGAGCGATGCCGAGACCGGCGTACGCGAAATGCGGCGGGTAACTCAATCCGGAGGCATTGTCGCGGCCGCGGTGTGGGATTACGCGGGCCAGATGACCATGCTGCGGCGCTTCTGGGATTCGGTAGCCTCACTCAATCCGTCCGCTGCCGACCTCGACGAGGGCCGCTCCATGCGGTACTGCAGCCCCGACGAACTCGAAGCGCTATGGACGGGTGCTGACCTGGACGAGGTCACCATCTCTGCGGTCGTTGTCACGGCCGGCTATGAGAGTTTTGAGGATCTGTGGGAGCCGCTCGAGTTTGGCGTTTCTCCCTCCGGTGCGTACGTGGCCTCGCTGCCGCCCGACCGCCGGGCGGCGTTGAAGGCCGACTTCCAGCAACGCCTCGGTGCCGGGGATGAGCCGTTCCGGCTCGGCGCTCGAGCGTGGCTTGCAGCTGGTCGAGTTTCCTAAAGCATGCTTCACTGCGGTCGAGGCGGACGACATACCAAGAGTTCACCGCGACCGTGGAACCTGAGTGGTCCGAAGGCGTTCGGCACGACTGCGGTATTGCCGGCTGTCAGGTGAGTAGTTTGTTCACCCACAAGATCGGCCTTCCCACTGAGCACCACGAGTACGGCAAACCCAGGGTCAAGCGCCGCTTCCCCATCCAATGCCACCCGTGCCAGCCGGAAGTAGGGGTCTGCTGCTTCCGGCAGCACCGAGGACCCGAATCCGGCCGGACGTACCAGCTGATTGATCTCCTCAGCGCTGCGGCCGCGACATTCCACGGCTTGCAGGGCAAGATCAAATCCCAGGCCCAGATGTCCGTCACGTTCGCCGTCCAATTCAAAGTCCTGCCATTCCAACAAGATCGACAGGTCCTCAGGCTCTTGCGGTTCCACCAGGAAGATCCCTTCGCCCGGTGCATGCAGCACACCCGGTGGCACATAGACAACGTCACCGGGATGCACCTCGATTCGGTGGAGCAGGCCACGCACGGTGGACACATCCTGGGTCATTACCAGCGACTTGAGCTCGTCCAAGATCACATCTTGGTTTAGGCCGAGATAGACCTCACCACCATCAACGATGAACCACGCCTCCGCCTTGCCGTGCGCTCGGCCGAGGTGCTGGGCGGCAAATGAGACGTCTGGATGGGCATGGACCGGCAGCCGCTGACCCGCATCCAGCAGCTTGACGAGCAAGCGGGTATCAGCGCCGAAGCGCTCGACGTGCGTGGCTCCTAGCCACGCTTCGGGTTCGGCTTCGATCGCGGCTTTCAGTAATTGGCCGTCTGGAAGTGTGCTGAGGCCGACAGACTCCTCATCAGCAAGAGTCGTGGTCGACCCCACCCAATCCTCGGGCTCCCGGTCACCGGCGGGCGGCTCGCCCCGGAACTCGGTGATCTTCCGACCGCCGCGGTAGAACCGCTCAGCTGGACGGTTGGACGGCAGGAGAATGACGTCCACGAAGGTGTTCTCCTTCCTACGAGGGTTGCCAGAATGCAGCTGTGACTAAGTCTGTCGATACCGTCATTGTGGCT
>JBKPEY010000149.1:0-2998 GCA_046744405.1 Actinomycetota bacterium | reverse complement strand
TCGACGACGACCCGCTCCTGGAGATCCTCGACGAGTTCGATCTGTACCTGATCACCCGCCGCCACCCGGAGCTGCCGAAGCAGGTCCTTGCGGAGGCCGAGGTAGCTCTGGCCGCCGTAGACCATGAGCCGAGAGCGATATTGCACGCCGTTCACATGTGCGAGGACCTGCGGCCGCTTGCCGGGAAAGGCTGCGGCTACCTCTTTGGGCACTACGACGGCGTGGCCGCCGCCCTGTCCCGCTGAGAGGATCTCGGCTGTGAACGCCATCGCCTTCGCTCTAGGAGTCTTTGCGGGAATTAATCAGCTTCCAGGTACCTGGCAGCAGCCCAGCTGCCAGCAGGATTTTGATGACATCGCCAATAAGGAATGGCACCACCCCAAGTGCTACCGCCTTGCCGAGTGACATGTTCGCAATCAGCATCAGGCCGGCGACGCCAAAGACGTAGATGACGAGGTTTCCGAGAGCCATCATGCCGATGGTCGGCAGCACTCTGCGATCAGCGCCGCGCTCGGCGAGCCGGCCGACTAGCCAGGCCGCTGCGACAAAACCAACGATGTAGCCGAAAGATGCGAAATTCCAGCCGCTCTGATGACTCGCAAACCATGGCACACCGGCGACTCCCGCCAGCAAGTAGAGGGCCATCGAGGCGCTCCCTCGGAGGCTGCCCAGCGCGGCACCGACCAGCAATACCGAGAAGGTCTGCAGCGTCAGCGGGACCGGGGTGAACGGCAACGGGATCGAGACCTGAGCGGTGAGCCCGACAAATATGGCACCGCCGATCACCAGGGCGATGCTGCGGACCAGGCCGCCGGGAATTACGTCGCCTAGAGTGCGTGGGCTTACGCTGGTGACGCTCGACATGGGGTTGTCCTCCAAACCGGGTGGGCGTACAGGTGTGGATGCGCCGCTGCGTCCTCACCGCGATGCGACAACCCTAGTGTCCGGACTGCTCTGGCCGCCAACAGGCTCGTGCGGTGAAGGTGTGAGGGGATCGAGGTGCTGTGCGTCGAGCGCGAGGTCATCGAAGGACGCTGCCTATTAGCTGCGCGCTGATGATGACTGCCGCTCTGGCTGCATGTGGTGGAGTGCCTAGTACCGCGCCACCGGTCCCTGTGATCCCGTCCGGGTCGACAACTACGTCGAACCCCGCCAGCTCGAAGCCATCGCCCGGCCGCACTAGCGTGACGGAACCGAAGGAATCCTTCACCGCTGATCAACCTTGCGCACAGCTCGTCCGCACAATGAGCATGTCGGAGCGAGTTGGCCAGCTGCTGATGGTCGCTGTCAGTTCCAGCGGGATCGGCGGATCAGACGCGGCGATTATCGAGCGGACCCGAGCCGGAAGTGTCCTCCTGCTGGGTAATTCCACGGCCGGGATGCAGGCGATCCAAGGGGTTGTCGCCGAAGTACGTGACGCCTCTCGGAGCCCCGAAGGCGTCAAGGTCATGCTCGCCGCGGATCAGGAGGGCGGGCTCGTCCAGCGGCTTAGAGGTCCAGGCTTCGCGAGAATTCCTTCGGCAGCCGCGCAAGCAGAGCAGACTGACGCACGACTTCGCAGCAACGCCTCTGAGTGGGGCCGCCAGCTCAAAGAGGCTGGGATCGACGCCAATCTCGCGCCGGTCGCCGATGTCGTACCGACCTCCATGGTCTGGATGAACAAGCCGATCGGTCAATTGCGTCGGGGATACGGCCGGTCCCCAAACACGGTGGCCGCCAAAGTGACTGCGTTTACCGAGGGCATGAATCAGGCCGGCATAGCCACGGCCGTCAAGCACTTCCCCGGACTCGGCCGGGTACGCGGCAATACCGACTACATGACGCGGGTCGTGGACAAAAGGACAACCCGCCACGATGCGGCTCTTGGTGGTTTCCAGGCGGCCATCAACGCAGGTGTCGACATGGTTATGGTGTCCTCGGCCTTCTACAGCAAGATCGACGATGAGCATCGGGCGGCGTTCTCATCGGTGATCATGGGCGAGATGCTGCGGGGCGATCTTGGATACTCCGGGGTTGTGATCTCCGATGATCTGGCAGCTGCCGCTATGCGTACGCTGCCGTCGGATGAGCGCGCGCTCCGCTTTATTCGTGCCGGCGGAGACTTGTTGATCATTGGCGACGCCGGCCTGGCAACCACCATGGCGAGCGCGATCAAGGATGAAGCCGCCGATGATCCAGGCTTCGCGAAGCAGGTCAGCACGAGCGCAGCACGGGTAGTCGCAATGAAGGAACGCCGCGGCTTAGCCAGCTGTTAAATTTGGGGCTGCTCGCGCATCGCGCGCGTGGTTCGGCTACTTCGTCGTCACTCGCAGAGGAAAAGCGCCTCTGCTCGCTTCTCCTCAGCACGGCGGGCGCGCGATTTCCGACGCTCGCAGCCAAGCGACGATTCCCATTAGCCGTCGACTTTGAGGTTCTTCAGAGCGTCGCGTGCCGGTTGCACGAGCTCGGGCACAGTATCGGGTATCGAGGCGTAGTACAGACCCGACCGATTCCCGGCGGACACGATTGCAACGATCAGCAGCTCGCCCTTGGTCTCTAGCCCCGGGATGTCAAAGGTGAGCCGGGACTCCACCAGCCAGGCGTCGTGACCGTCAATGGTGGTCTTTTCGTTGACCTTGACATTGCTTTCGACCGGATTGTCGCCATAGAACTTGCCGAGAATGCACTTCACGACGATCTGCGAGCCCTGCTCAGGGGTGAAAAATCCATCGCCTGCTTGCAATTCACCGACCAAGACCGAGGCAACCCAGTTGCTGCCCTTGCCGTCGTAGTCCTGCTCTACTCCGACGACCTGGCTTTGTACGTCGCTCCCGAACGGCACCCGGTTTTCACCCTGCGGCGCACCCCACGGGGCACCCAGCATCGGATAGGAAACGGGGCCTCCATGAACCCGCCCGTCAGCTGGGTGGCTTGCGGTGGGCGACGGGCTCGCAGTGTTCTCCGCGGGGCAGACGTCTTGGGACGGCTGCCCACTGGGCACGCCGGTGGTGCCTATTTG
>JBKPEY010000550.1:0-5213 GCA_046744405.1 Actinomycetota bacterium | reverse complement strand
GTTTACCGATGTTGGCCCCGACCCGGAACTCACGCTTCATCCGATCGATCAAGATCTCCAGATGCAGCTCGCCCATCCCGGCAATGATCGTTTGCCCAGTCTCGTCGTCGGTGTGGACGCGGAACGTGGGATCTTCTTCGGCCAGGCGCTGGATCGCCATACCCAGCTTCTCCTGGTCGGACTTGGTCTTGGGCTCGATGGCCTGCTCGATCACCGGCGCCGGGAAGTCCATCGACTCCAACTGCACCGGATTGTTCATGTCGCACAGCGTCTCACCCGTGGTGGTGTCCTTGAGGCCCATCACAGCAACAATCTGGCCCGCACCAACTGAGGCGATCTCTTGTCGCTTGTTGGCGTGCATTTGGTAGATCTTGCCGATCCGCTCGCGGCGGCCCTTGGTTGCGTTCAGCACCGTCGAGCCCGCCTCGAGCTTGCCCGAGTAGACCCGGATGTAGGTCAGCCGGCCGAGGTGCGGGTCGGCCGCGATCTTGTATGCCAGCGCCGCGAAAGGATCGGAATCGGTGGGATGCCGGTCGATCTTGATCGACTCGTCGCCCGGCTTGAACCCGATGATGGCGGGCACGTCAAGCGGGGACGGCAAGTAGGCGATGACCGCGTCCAGCAGTGGTTGCACACCCTTGTTCTTAAAGGCGCTGCCGCACAGCACAGCGGTGATCTTGGAGGCTAGTACTGCGCGCCGGATGGAATCCTGCAATAGCTCCGGAGTGATCGAGTCCTCATCAGTCAGGTAGGCCTCCATCATGTGATCGTCATGATCAGCCACCAGCTCGATCAACGCGTGGCGAGCCTCTTGCGCTTGGTCGACCAGTTCGGCAGGAATCTCCTCGACGGTGTAGTCCTCACCGATCTTGGTCTCACCACGCCAGGTGAGGGCGCGCATCTGGATCAAGTCGATGACACCGATGAAGTTCGCCTCCGAGCCGATCGGCAGTTGCACCACCGCAGGAATGGCATTGAGCCGGTCCTTGATGGTTTCGACGCAGTGCTCGAAGCTGGCGCCCGTACGATCCAGCTTGTTGACAAAGCAGATGCGAGGGACCCGGTAGCGGTCGGCTTGCCGCCATACTGTCTGGCTTTGCGGCTCAACGCCGGCCACGCCGTCGAAGACGGCAACAGCTCCATCAAGCACGCGCAACGAACGCTCCACCTCGATGGTGAAGTCGACGTGCCCAGGAGTGTCGATGATGTTGATCTGGTGATCTTTCCAATGGCACGTCGTAGCGGCGGAGGTGATGGTGATCCCCCGCTCCTGCTCTTGCTCCATCCAGTCCATGGTCGCGGCCCCCTCGTGCACCTCACCGATCTTGTAATTGATTCCGGTGTAGAACAGGATGCGCTCGGTCGTGGTCGTCTTGCCCGCATCAATGTGGGCCATGATTCCGATATTGCGGACCTGGGACAGGTTAGTTTTAATGTCGACAGCCATAAGGGTCTTTCTGAGTTGTCAGAACTGAGTTCCGCTATAGGTCAACTGGGTTCTGACAAATTCGTCAGTTACCAGCGGTAGTGGGCGAAGGCCTTGTTCGCCTCCGCCATCTTGTGAGTGTCCTCCCGGCGCTTGACCGCAGCACCGAGCCCGTTCGAGGCATCGAGGATCTCGTTCATCAGCCGCTCGGCCATGGTCTTCTCACGGCGCTGCCGCGAGAAGCTCACCAGCCAGCGCATGGCCAGCGTGGTCGCCCGAGCCGGCTTGACCTCGACCGGGACCTGGTACGTTGCACCGCCGACGCGGCGACTCTTGACCTCGAGCGAGGGCCGGACGTTGTCCAGCGCACGCTTCAGGGTCTGAACCGGATCCACCCCAGTCTTGGTTCGGGTGCCCTCCAGCGCGGTGTAGACAATGCCTTGCGCAACGGTCTTCTTGCCGTTCCACAAAATCTTGCTGACGAGCTGGCTCACCAGCGGCGATCCGTACACGGGGTCGGCAATCACCGGGCGCTTCGGGGCGGGACCCTTGCGAGGCATTACTTCTCCTTCTTCGCGCCGTAGCGGCTGCGCGCCTGCTTGCGGTTCTTCACACCCTGGGTATCCAGCGAGCCCCGGATGATCTTGTAGCGAACACCCGGCAGATCCTTCACACGACCACCGCGTACCAGCACCATGGAGTGCTCCTGCAAGTTGTGGCCGACGCCAGGAATATATGCCGTGACCTCCACTCCAGATGACAGCCGGACGCGCGCGACCTTCCGCAGCGCTGAGTTCGGCTTCTTCGGCGTAGTCGTGTACACGCGCGTGCACACGCCACGACGCTGAGGCGAACCCTTAAGCGCAGGCGTCTTGGTCTTGCTGACCTTGTCCTCGCGGCCCTTACGGACTAGCTGCTGAATTGTGGGCACCGCTTTGATATCTCTTTCTGTGGAATTGATCGTTGCGACCAGGCCGGAGCTCCGACAGGTCAGATGTGCGGTCACCGCAAGTACAAAGAGATTCCTTGTGACATTCGGGCACGCACAAGAGTCGGGCAAGCCCGAACACAAGGATCTAGGCTATCCGCTGACTCTGCCGCGGTCAAAACCACGGACGCGACGATGCGACGCCCTAGTAAGCATTGCGGAGACAGCTTTTATTCCAGCCTGGCTAGGCGAGATGGAGACGGCTGACAGCCTTAATCCAGCAGGAAAACCCTGCCTTGGCGTGCCATTTCAATCGTTTCTGAGTCGAGGTACGCCTCCGCAGCAAGAAGCTGTGGCAGTAACTCGCGCTCGGTCGTGGTTGCTTTGAACATCATGGTGATGCTCACTCGATGATCGGGCCGATCGAGGATCTCGATTGGAGCACCGGCTTTGATAATGCCAGGAGCGATCACTCTGAGGTACGCGCCCGGTCGCCCAGCGGCAGTAAAGGTCTTCGCCCAGCCCTTCTCCCCCATCCAGCCGCGGAAAGTTGAGCACGGAATCCTCGGCGCCGTCACCTGCAGGACGACCTGCTCGCCAATCCGCCAACGTTCGCCGATTCGGGCATCGTTGACATCAAGACCCACCGTCGTCAGATTCTCACCGAAGAATCCATTCGGCAGTTCTCGGCCGAGCCGGCGCTCCCACTCGTCTAAATCTTCACGCTGGAACGCATAGACCGCCTGATCATTGCCACCGTGGTGCTTGCCGTCACCGATGAAGTCTCCGACCAGCCCGCTGCCCAGCCCCGTGGTTTTTGGCCCAGGGGCGCGAACCTCGACCGGCTCATCGGTCGGCTGCTTACCAATACCCGTCCACCCGATCTCCTTGTGCGGATTCGGTTTTGGGCGACCGAGATTGACCGAGTCAAGCCTTGCCACCGAGTTAGGTTACGTCTCAACTACGTAAGAACGCTGTGACGTCACGAAAGAACTCTGGCGCAGTGATCAGCGCGTGTCCGCGATCCCGATACATGATCAGCCTTCCGCGCGGTAGCCGACACGCTGTCTCAGCAAACATCTCGAGTGTCCAGAACGGGTCCTGTGCACCGCAGACCACCAGTGTCTCCGTCGGAATGTGCTCGAGTCGATCATGGACGTCGAAGGCGTCCTCGGCGCGCAGCATCGCAATCGTGTCCGCCGGATTCTCGATCGTGATCCGCTTGGCCGCCAGCAGCGCGACTGGCGTGACCAAGGCACGTAGCCACCGCGATCGGAGCTTGGCCGGTAGCGAGTCCAGGACAGCCTCAGCTGGATAGCGACCGGTCTCAGAGATTGAATGCAGCAGTTTCAGTTGCACCTCCTTGGCGAGTGGGCCGAGTGTGTACGCGGCGCAGGCCACCACTGCCTTACGCACCACATCAGGTCGGTCCGCGATCAGCTGAAGCGCCAGCGATCCGCCCGTACTGGCACCTAGCACATCGACTGGCTTGCCGAAGTGATCGCGAATTGCCTCGGCATGCCGCTCGGCGACCTCGGCGAACGTCGTGCCCGGAGCCATACCCGGCCAGCGATTGGTGAAGTAAACCTGGAAGCCGGCTCGAGCCAGCGGGGTCAGTGTTCGCAGAGTGAGGCCTCGTTCGAAGCCCGGCCGCGGGTTTCGATGGTCCAACGTGAAACCGCATAGGTAGACCAGCGGCTCGCCCGAACCGAGCACGAGGTACGGCAGCCCGCCGGTGAAAGTCCCCTCTTGCACGTCCATGGTGGCCATGGACTCATTCTGATCTGCACCGCCGAGGCACTCGGCGGTCGGGGCTGTGGCCGCACTGTGAGGATCTGTGCCCGAGGTATGAATGACCCGACGTTGGTGCGCCCGAGGCTCCGGCCGGCTCTAGCCTTGAGCCCAGATCGCCATCAGGCAAGCAAATTTCCAATCGAGGAAAGAGTTGATCATGATGCGGATCGATCACCGTGAAAAGGACCTGGAAAACCATGATCGTGGACTGGACTACGACCTGCCACGGCTGCTGCACCGGCGGGGCATGCTCAAGCTGGTTGCCGGCGCTGGGCTTGCCGGGACAGGACTGATCACGCTTGGCGCATGCGCTGCGACCGCGAGTACCGCCGACAGCAGCGCTCCCCAAGGCATAAGGCCACCGGGTGGCGGTGCGGCACAACCCACACAGACAAGCGACACCGCTAATGGAGAGATCCCAACCGAGACCGCGGGCCCGTACCCCGGCGACGGTTCAAATGGTGCGAATGTGCTCACCCAGAGCGGCATCGTACGCCGCGACATCACCTCCAGCTTCGGATCAAGCACCACCAAGGCCGAAGGGGTGCCGCTCGGCATCACCATGACAATCAACGATTTCGCGAACAACAAGTCGCCGTTGGCCGCTGCTGCCGTCTATGTGTGGCACTGTGATCGAGAAGGCAGGTATTCGCTCTACTCCCAAGGCGTTACCAACGAGAACTACTTACGCGGTGTCCAAGAGACCGATGACACTGGCCAGGGGAAGTTCGACACGATCTTCCCTGCCTGCTACTCGGGGCGCTGGCCACATATCCACTTCGAGGTCTACCCCAGCCTGGCCAAGGCAACGAACAGTGCCAACAAGATCGCGACATCGCAGATGGCTTTGCCTGACGTGGCCGCCAAGGCGGTCTATGCGACAAGCGGCTACGAACAGAGCGTCAGCAATCTAGGCCAGGTCAGCCTAGACAGTGACAACGTATTCAGCGACGGATATGACCTGCAGATGCCAAAAGTGACCGGCGACGAAAACAACGGCTACCAGCTCACCTTTAGCTGCGCGGTCTGAGCTCCTGGTCTGGAGGGGAGGCTGCTGTCAGTGCC
>JBKPEY010000118.1:0-9813 GCA_046744405.1 Actinomycetota bacterium | reverse complement strand
GCACGCCCGGAGACGGTGAAGTCACGACAGTCAGCCGCCCGAGTGCAGCGCTATCGACTCCGGGCACGCGGGCCAGTCCTGATTGAAGGACGCGCCATCGGGCAAAAGATCGGGACCGGCGCTGTACGCGTCCTCAGCTCTATTGCCGACATGCATCTGTTCAATCCGGCTGAGGTGCTCGTTGCCGATATGACGGATCCCGACTGGGAGCCGATTATGAAGCGAGCCTCCGCCATCATCACCAATCGTGGTGGTCGCACCTGCCATGCGGCGATCATCGCGCGGGAGCTCGGGATTCCGGCAGTTGTTGGCACTGGCGTAGCAACCAGCGAGCTGAGCGATGGGCAGCCGGTGACCGTCTCATGTGCCGAGGGCGATACCGGCTATGTATATGCAGGTGTGCTGGACTTCGCCGTTGAAGAGGCCGAGCAGGGTCGCCTGCCGGATCTCAGCGTCAAGATCATGATGAACGTCGGCACCCCAGATCAGGCCTTTGCCTTCTCTCGACTGCCGAATGCTGGTGTGGGCTTGGCACGGCTCGAATTCATTATCAACAACCAGATCGGCATCCATCCCAAGGCACTTCTGGAACTGCAACAGCTGGACGAGCCTTTACGGAGCAAGATCACTGATGCCGTCGCGGCGTACCAGACACCGCGTGATTTCTTCGTACGTCGAGTGAGTGAGGGAGTCGCCACGATCGCCGGCGCGTTCGCGCCGAATCCAGTGATCGTACGGATGTCGGACTTCAAGTCCAATGAGTACGCCAGCCTCCTCGGTGGTGACCGCTATGAACCGCATGAAGAGAATCCGATGATCGGTTACCGCGGGGCCGCACGCTATCTGTCCGCTGATTTTGCTGACTGTTTTGCGATGGAGTGCGAGGCGCTTCGCTACGTACGAGACGACATGGGCCTGACAAATGTGAAGATCATGATTCCCTTCGTTCGCACGCTTGCCGAGGCGGAGGGCGTGATCCAGCTGCTCGATGCGCATGGACTCCGGCGTGGTGAAGCTGGGCTAGAGGTGATCATGATGTGTGAGCTGCCTTCAAACGCGGTTCTGGCAGATGCCTTCCTTGATCATTTCGACGGTTTCTCGATCGGATCCAACGACCTGACTCAGCTCACCTTGGGCTTGGACCGCGATTCCGGTCTGGTCGCCGCCTCGTTTGACGAGCGGGATCCTGCTGTCAAGTCCTTGATCAGTCAAGCAATTCAGGCCTGCAAGGCGCGGGGAAAGTACGTGGGAATTTGTGGGCAGGGTCCTAGTGATCACCCCGATCTCGCCGAGTGGCTGCTGGAGCAGGGCATCGACAGCATCTCGCTCAATCCCGATACCGTGGTCGACACCTGGATCAGACTCGGCAGTGACGGTCGGACAATTTCCTGATCGCGTTAGGGTCGGCGGGTGGATGATGCGAGCCTGGCCGCCGAACTGGTCCGCGAGGCGGGAACCCTAGCCAGCGAGATGCTTAGCGAGGGTCTCGAGACTCGCTACAAGACCTCCCGCTCGGATGTGGTCTCAGCGGCGGATCACGCCGGCGAGGAACAGATCACTGCGAGGCTCGCGGATAGCCGGCCCGACGACGGACTAATCGGCGAGGAAGGTGCCCGCAAACCAGGCAATAAACATGGCAACGGGGGTCGGACCTGGTACATCGACCCAGTCGACGGCACGTACAACTTCCTGTCCGGAATTCCGTACTGGTGCTCCGCCGTCGGGCTGGTGGACGCCGAGGGCCCACTGGTCGGGGCTGTCTATTACCCGGCCGTCGATCAGCTATGGCTGGGTGGACGGGAGATTCCCACCACATTGAACGGCAAGCCGGTGGCATCGCTGCCGAGGCAAGCTTTGTCAGAGGTTTCGGTGGCCACCTACTTCCACCCTCGACACCTACCGGACTTGCAACGTCTCAGCGCGTGGCAGTCCGCAGTCGCCTCAGCTGCGACGCTACGGATACTCGGCTCTGCATCCATTGATCTGGCGAGCGTGGCGAGCAGCCGGCTTGGGGTTTTTCTGCAGGCCAACCTGAACGGCTGGGACTGGTATCCCGGCGCTGCCCTTGTCGTTGGTGCTGGCGGCGTCGCTGACCAGCTCCAGGTGGGGGCGAATCGTTGGCAGATCGCCGGCAACGCCCAAGCCGTCGAGGACGTCAAGATCGCGCTGCAGAGCGTCCCCTAAGTCAGCGAGAGTGCTTACGCGTTAGCGCCCTCTTGGGTGATCCCGGCGGCGGCGGTTGGGTCACCGACGCGGTAGCGATCGAAGGCTTCAGCAGCTGCGCCTGGGTCGTACTGTCCGTCGCGGGCCAAGTTTTGCAGCGTGGCGACCACGATCGACTCGGCATCGACCAGGAAGTAACGCCGGGCCGCCGCCCGAGTGTCGGCGAAGCCGAAGCCATCGGTACCGAGAGAACACCACCTGTGCTGCACCCAGGGTGCGATTTGATCTTGCACTGCCCGCATATAGTCACTGGCCGCGATTACCGGACCATCTGCGCCATCCAGGGCGGTCGTGACATAGGGCGACCGCGGATCCTCCCGTGGATGTGTGAGATTCCATTTCTCGACCTCGACCGCGTCTCGGCGCAACTCGTTCCACGAGGTGACCGACCAGACATCCGCCGCCACCCCCCACTCCTCGGCCAGCATCTGCTGTGCCTTGAGGCCGGCGGTCATAGTCACGCCGGAGACCAGGATCTGAGCGCGCGGATGATCACCTTCAAGCGGGGACGCGGCGTAGCGATACATCCCGCGGAGCAAAGCCTCGACGTCCAGGTTGTCTGGAGGTCCCGGCTGGGACACCGGCTCGTTGTAGACGGTCAGGTAGTAGATCAGGTCCTCACCGTCGGGGTGGTCTGCGTCGTCGTGCCCGTACATGCGCCGCAGGCCGTCCTTGACGATGTGCGCGATCTCGTAACCGAATGCCGGGTCGTAGTTGATGACCGCCGGATTGGTGCTCGCCAGTAGTGGTGAATGGCCGTCGGCGTGCTGCAAACCCTCGCCGGTAAGAGTAGTCCGGCCGGCGGTAGCACCGATCAAGAAACCCCTGGCCAGTTGGTCCGCCATTGCCCAGATCCAGTCGCCGGTTCGCTGGAATCCGAACATCGAGTAAAAGATGAAAAACGGGATCATCGGCTCACCGTGCATGGCGTACGCCGAGCCGGCCGCGATCACCGAGCCCATGGCGCCGATCTCGGAGATACCCTCGTGGAGCAGCTGGCCTTTCTCCGACTCCTTATAGGACAACAAGAGTTTGCGGTCCACGGACTCATAGGTCTGGCCGTGCGGGTTATAGATCTTGGCCGTCGGGAACATCGAGTCCATGCCGAAGGTGCGGAACTCATCCGGCGCGATCGGCACGATGCGATGCCCGATCTCCTTGTCCTTCAGCAGATCACGAAGCAGCCGTACGAACGCCTGAGTGGTCGCCACTTTGGTCTTTTCGCCGGCCGGCTCCATCAGCGGGGCATAGACCTCATCACCCGGCAGCTTGATGACCGTCGGCCGCACTCGGCGCTCGGGAAGATATCCATTCAGAGCACGGCGGCGCTCCTGCAAGTAGTTGATCTCATCGGAGTCGTTGCCCGGGTGGTAGTACGGCGGGTTGTAGGCGTCCTCTAGCGCACTATCGGGAATCTCCATGTAAAGCCGGTCACGGAAGGCCTTGAGATCCTTGGTGGTCAGCTTCTTCATCTGATGGGTGGCGTTCCTGCCCTCCAAGGCGTCGATGGTCCAGCCTTTGACCGTTTGCGCCAAGATCACCGTTGGCTGACCGACGTGCTGGGTGGCTGCCTTGAATGCCGCGTACACCTTGCGGTAATCATGACCACCACGAGACAGCACCTTGAGCTGGTCGTCGGTCATTCCGGAAACCATCCTCTGCAGCCGCGGATCGCTGAAGAAATTGCTGCGAATGTAGGCTCCGTCCTCGACCAGATAGGTCTGGAACTGCCCATCCGGTGTGGTGTTCATCTTGTTCACCAGCGCGCCATCGGCATCGGCCGCAAAAAGCGGATCCCAGTCCCGGCCCCAGAGCACCTTGATCACGTGCCAGCCGGCGCCGAGGAAGATCGACTCGAGCTCCTGGATGATCTTGCCGTTGCCGCGAACAGGTCCGTCGAGCTGCTGCAGGTTGCAGTTGATCACCCAGGTGAGATTGTCGAGCTCTTCCCGAGCAGGTAGCCCGATGGCGCCCAGAGCCTCGGGTTCACCCATTTCTCCATCACCCAGGAATCCCCAGATGCGCTGTTGGGATGTGTCTTTGATGCCACGGTTGTGCAGGTAATGGTTGAAGCGCGCTTGGTAGATCGAGTTGATGGCGCCGATGCCCATAGAAACCGTCGGGAACTCCCAGAAGTTGGGCATCAGCCGCGGGTGTGGATAGGAGGAGAGCCCCTTGCCAGGTCCGTGGGATACCTCTTGCCGGAACGCGTCAAGGTGTTCGGTCGTCAACCGCCCTTCCAGATAAGCCCGCGCGTAAATGCCCGGAGACGCATGCCCCTGAATGAAGACATGATCGCCGCCACCGGGATGATCTTTGCCACGGAAGAAGTGGTTGAAGCCCACCTCGTACAAGCTCGCCGCGCTTTGGTAGGTGGCGATATGGCCGCCGACCTCCAGACCCTTGCGGTTTGCCTTACTGACCATGATCGCCGCGTTCCAGCGGATGAAGGCCCGAATCCGTCGTTCAATATGTTCATCGCCTGGGAACCACGGCTCGGACTCCGGCGGAATCGTGTTGATGTAATCGCTGCTGCGTAGCGCAGGCAAACCCACCTGGCGCGCCCGTGCCTCTTCCAGCAGCTTGAGCATGACAAACCGGGCGCGATTCCTACCCTTTTCCCGCAGCAGGCCGTCCAGGGACTCCAACCAGTCGGCAGTCTCGTCGGGATCGATGTCGGGAAGTTGGCTGGGCAGGCCGTGAGCAGTGATGGCCGGATGGTTTCCGTGCGTAGCCATGGCGGCTCCTTAGGTCTATCCAACTCCGGAGGGGGCTGGGGGTGCAGCTCGCAGTGTGTGCGACACATCCATCCTGTCACTTCGAAAAGATCAACCGCAGTTATCGAAAACAGCTCATCGCCTGACACGGGGTGACGCCGAGAGCATGCCTCTGGCAGGCTGTGCCCAAGAGGTTCACCCGGGACAGAACTCGTTGCTTCGGCGTCCAGCCGGAGCTGTCGAAAGGAGGCGGCACGCCGAGATGAGCGGGGCCCTCTCGCGCCTTGATCGGACGGCTACAGCGCGCCGCGGCTGCCAGCCCATATCCTCACTGCTTTGGAGGCATGGGTGACCTCCACAGCTGGTGCCGGGGGATCGAAGAGTGTGAGTGAGAAGCTGGGTCTTTCCCGAGGTCAGGTAGTGCAAGAGCTCGGTTGGGACGAGGATGTCGACGACGACGTACGGATGATGATCGAGGACGCCATCGACGGTGAGCTCATCGAAGAGGCGATGGAAGCCGTCGACCTGGTGCTGCTTTGGTGGCGCGATGAAGACGGCGACATGGTCGACGGCCTGGTCGACGCGCTGACCGATCTCACCGATAGCGGCTACATCTGGCTCATGACGCCCAAGGTCGGACGAAGTGGGTACGTCGACGCCGCCGATGTGGCTGAGGCTGCGTTGACAGCTGGATTGGCGCTGACCAACAGTGTGCAGGTGTCGCCTGACTGGACAGCGACCAAGCTGGTACGGCCGAAAGGCGCGCGTCGGTGACCTCGTCCCAACCGGACGCTTCGCGGACGCTGGCCCTCGACCAGCCGGCACCAAGCTTTACCGCACGAAATCAGCATGGCGAGCTGCTCACCACGAGCAGTCTGCGCGGTGCACCAGCGGTGATCATCTTTTACCCATGGGCCTTTTCCAGCATCTGCCACGATGAGCTGGCGGCTATTCGCGATGATCATGAAAGCTTCGTCGCTCTGGGATCCCGGGTGTTGGCAATCTCCTGCGATGCGATGTACACGCTGCGCGCGTACGCAGACGCTGAGAGCATTCCGTTCGACCTGCTTAGTGATCATTGGCCGCACGGGGCGATTGCTCAAGCCTTTGGCGTATTCGACGAAGAGGCAGGCTGCGCGCGGCGCGGCACCTTCGTACTGGACTCAGCGGGATTGATCAGGTGGCGGCAGATCAACCAGATCAACGAACCGCGTGAGATCGCCGCGGTGCTGAGAGCGGCGGCGAATCTATGATGGCCGGATGCCGCTAACCGGGGAGTATGAGCCTAGTCCGCGAACGCGGACTCGTGACCAAGTCGAACGATATGAAGCAACAGATGGCCGTGAGGCGAACACTCTGGCTGGAACCAACTGGCCAGTCGTGATCTTCACCACCCGCGGTCGCAGGACAGGCAAGATCAGGAAGATGGCGTTGATGCGGGTGGAGCACGACGGCAACTACGCCCTGATCGCTTCGCAGGGCGGTGCCCCAGAACATCCGGAATGGTATTTGAACCTGAAGGCTGATCCGCAGGCGCTGACGGTTCAAGACGGTGCTGAGCGCTTCGACGCGGCCGTCCGAGAGCTGGACGGCGAGGAGCGGGCGATCTGGTGGCGCCGAGCCGTTGAGGCCTATCCGCCGTACGCGGAATATCAAAAGAGGACCGAGCGACAGATTCCAGTACTGCTAGCCGAGCGTCGCGAGTCATAGACGACAGAGCAGAATGGGCTCCATGATCCCTATTCAGCCATTCGGCAGTACCGGCCATCAGAGCACTCGCCTTCTTTTTGGAGCTGCCGCTCTCGGCAATGTCACCCAGGATGAGGCAGATCAGACCATGGAGCTGATCCGCGAGCATGGGATCAACCACATCGACACAGCCGCAAGTTATGGCGATGCAGAGCTGCGCCTCGGTCCGTGGATGGAGACCCACCGGGACGACTTCTTCCTGGCGACCAAGACTGGTGAGCGTACGCGGGCAGAGGCCTATAACGAGATCCAACGCTCATTGGAGCGACTGCGTACCGACCAGATCGATCTGATTCAGCTGCACAACCTCGTCGATGAGGAGGAGTGGCGGACGGTGTTTGCGCCAGGCGGTGCATTGGAAGCCGTGGTCGAGGCGAAGGAGGATGGTCTCGTCCGGTTCATCGGCGTCACAGGTCACGGTGTGACGGTTGCCGCCCAGCATCTACGGTCGCTGCAGGAGTATCCGTTCGATTCTGTGTTGCTGCCCTACAACTTCGCGATGTCGCGCGATGAGCGCTACATCGCAGACTTCGAGGACTTGTTTGCGGTCTGTGTCGAGGGCGGCGTTGCCGTCCAGACAATCAAGGCAATCACTCGCGGACCGTGGGGCGATCAACAGCCGACTGCCAACACCTGGTACGAGCCGCTTACCGACCAGGACGCCATTGATACCGCGGTCAGCTGGGTGCTCGGTCGCGAGGGAGTGTTCCTCAACACCGTCGGTGACATCCACATCTTGCCGAAGGTGCTCGATGCCGCCGAGCGGTTTACCCAGCGACCTGACGACGAGCGGATGAGGGCACTGGAAAAGGCCTTTGGGCTCGAGCCGCTCTTCGTTTAGGGGACCGTCCTTTCTCAGCGCGTGGGAGCAAGCAGACTCGAACTGCTGACCCCTTCCTTGCAAGGGAACGGCGGAACATGCGCTGAAATTCGCAGCAGTACCAACTATCCAGCGGCCTGATCAAAGGCAACGACCGCCTAACCATCGAACTAGTCGAACCGCCGAACCTACCCGCGGCGATCCTGCTCAGGTGGCCCAATCATCGATCACCACACCAGACGCCTAGAGCAACGTGGCAGCCGCGGCGATGCAAATCCTCGCAGCCGCAGTCACCGAACTAGCCGCCCTCCGAGTCCGGAAGCGGCTATGAGTCACCATCGAGGAAAGATCTGGCCCGGCCGTGCAGACATGCCGGCCAGGCCAGGAAAGCCGTTAGTAAGAGCAGATTCCGGGTACCAAAGTAACCAGATTCACCCCGGGGCCGCATCATCACGGCCAAACCGATACTCCGTGGCGGGCGACTCCACCTCAGCGGAGTCCTTGCGGGTCACCACGGGGGGTTCACGGCCTGCACCATGCAGCCCGTGCAGACCGCACCCTTCTCGCTTCAGCGGTTCCTCCCCATTCAACGCGCTCCGCCCAGGCATTCAACGCACTCCGCCCAGGCGGCGGGCGAACGAACAGATGCGAGAGCGAGGACGAGCTGAGTCATCGGTTGGCCGAGGATGGGGCCGAGCTCTCGCGCGAGAACTTGGCTGCTGCGTTGAAGGCATTGGAGGGAAGCCGCGACCCTGGAGGCCTCGATACTGGTCGCTCGTGGATGGCTGTGGCTTACCTCCTCGGTCAGTACGTGGTCTCCCAACTGGTAGGCGTGTAGGTCGGAAGCCTTCGGACGACGCTCAATAAGTGAACGGGTTGGTGATTCCTCAGATAGGACGTCGCAGCCGACAGAAACACCTAGCAAATGAGCTCATGCCGCATCACCATCCAGTACAGTTCCGTGAGTCTTGCAGGCAATCGGGGGTGGCAATGCGAAGGATCATTCTTTCGGTCTTTGGGGGACTGCTGGCGGCGGCGTTGCTGATTTCTGCACATGCGGTGAAGCCGGTGATCGTCGAGGAGGAGACAATACGTTTTGATGGAACCCCGATCCTTGATCGAGCCCTGAGTGAAGCCTGCGGTTTCCCTGTCACAGTGTCGACCACGGGACACATTCGTGTCACTGAATTCCGCGACAAGGCCGGCAACACTCGGCTCGTCACCAGCCATCCCAGCCTGAGCGAGACGCTGAAAAGCCCATACGCGACAATCCAAACCTCAGATCGCGGATTAGACAAATTCACCGAGACCCCCGATGGAACACTTTTAATCTTCGGCACTGGCATCCACCTCCGCGTCAAGGGCCAGGTATACGCGATTGGGTTGTGGCGGCTGACCGTCGACCTCCAGACCGACGAGTTGATCGACCAGGAATACCACGGCAGGTTCGATGTGCTAGCGCCAGAGATCCTCGAAACGATCTGCTCCCTTCTCGGACCCCAGTCTCAGTAGACAAAATCCTAGATCGGGGAAAACCATGAAAACACTCATCATCGGAATACTGGCCGCTCTACTGGCCATGACAGCTTTGCCAGCATCCGCTGCCACAGAAAAGTTGCCAGACTTGAAGATGAAAGCGCCTTCGGGTTTCTATATCCAGCAAGCATCCAACGGAGAGAAGCGACTTCGATTCAAGACGGTCATGTGGAATGCTGGGGCAGGCAAGTTCGGAGTACGTATGATGCGTCCGGACACTTCGACTCCGACAATGACAGTCGCACAGCGTGTGTACCGAACAGATGGCACCTTCCGCACCGTCAACGTGCCTGACACCTACGGATTCTATGCAGGCGATGGTCACGATCACTGGCACGTTTTCAAGCTTCAAGAGTTCACAATCCGTAAGGTCAATGCTGATGGCACTACTGACTCTGTGATTCGAGGTCGAGGCGCAAAGACTGGATTCTGCTTCACCGACAACACGAAGGTGAACCTGACATTGCCTGGCGCACCGTCCTCTCCGCACTACATGCCTGGCGTAGCTTGTGGTACTGAGTCTTCACTGAAGGTGGTTGAGGGCATCTCAGTCGGGTGGGGCGACACCTACGGAGCAACTCTTGCTTACCAGTGGATCAAGATCAACGGTCTTGCGGACGGCAAGTACCGAGTCCAGGTTATCGCTGATCCCGGCAATAAGTTTCTGGAGTCGAACAACTCGAACAATACGAACTCGGCATACATCAAGATCTCGGGCAACACCGTATCGCCAGTATCACCTTCGGCTTAGTGCTTCTCTCCCGCACG
>JBKPEY010000433.1:0-5092 GCA_046744405.1 Actinomycetota bacterium | reverse complement strand
CGCGCAATGCCACGTTGCCCTGGCCTGGTTCGATCCCGCCGCCGGCCCCGGCCCGGGTCTTCGCCACGCCGATACCGTCAGTGGTACTGAGCGAAGACCGCATTCCAGTAAGTGTCACTGCTCGTGGACTGATCACCGCTGCACCGGCCTTAGTCGGAATCGGCGAAGAGTCTGACCTAATGCAAGTCGATGCCTGGGCAGGCCCCTGGCCGATTGACGAACTGTGGTGGGACCCGGATCAGGCCCGCCAGGTTGCGAGGTTTCAGATCACCGGCGTGGATGGCAGCGCCTGGTTGCTGGTCGTGGAGAACGACCAGTGGTGGACAGAGGCCCGCTATGACTGAGTTCGATGAGAAGGACCGATAGAAGTGGGCTGGAATAACCCGCCAATCTCATGGCGTGAGCTGGAGCGGCGGATGTCTGGTCGACCCATGCCAGACAACTCCGCGGACAATCCCGAAGGTGACAGCGCCCCTGGCTACTCGCACAAACGGCCGCCGTACGAGCCTGATGAGCGACTGGCCAAGCGTCCAACTGGACCGGTGGTGCCGTATGCGGAGCTGCACTGTCACAGCAACTTCAGCTTCCTGGATGGAGTCAGTGATCCAGAGGAGCTGATCGAGGAGGGTCTACGTCTGGGGCTGGACGCGCTGGCGATCACCGATCATGACGGCTTCTATGCGGCATCTCGCTTCGCTGAAGCAGCGCTCGCGTACGATCTGCGCACCATCTATGGCGCTGAACTGTCGCTAGAACTCACCGCACCGCAAAACGGCGTAGCCGATCCAGAAGGCCGGCATCTTCTGGTGCTTGCTCGGGGTGTTGAGGGCTATCACCGGCTCGCCGGAGCTATCACCGAGGCTCAACTCAGAGGCGATGAGAAGGGACGTCCCAGCTACATGGAGGAGGAGCTGGCCGCACAGTCGGGCGGCAATTGGATGATCTTGACCGGCTGCCGCAAGGGTGCTGTGCGGCAGGCATTGATCACTTCCGGTCCGACAGCAGCGGCAGCGGAACTGGACCGGCTTACGGCACTGTTCGGCCGTGATCATGTTGTGGTCGAGTTGATTGATCATGGACTACCAACCGACTCCGATCTCAACGATGCCTTGTTTGCCTTGGCTCATGATCACAAGTTGCCGGTAGTGGCCAGCAACAACGTGCACTACGCCACACCAGTCGGCGGCCGGCTAGCAGCAGCCCTGGCTGCAGTACGGGCCCGCAGAAGCCTTGCCGATATGGACGGCTGGCTGCCCGGACCTAGTGCTCACCTGCGGTCAGGAGCGGAAATGGCGCAGATATTCGCGCGCTATCCCGGTGTTGTCGCGAGGACTGTCGAGATCGCGAACGAATGTGCCTTCAACCTGCGACTTGCCAAGCCGCGACTTCCAAAACTGAACGTGCCGGAAGGGGAGACACCGATCAGCTGGTTGCGAGAGCTCACTCGCCATGGCGCAGACCAGCGCTATGCACACATCCGTTCCGAAGCCGAGGAGCGGTTGCGCAAGGAGCTTGCAGTGATCGAAGAGAAAGACTTTCCCGGCTACTTCCTGATCGTGCATGACATGGTGAAATTTGCCCGCGACAAAGGCATTCTCTGCCAGGGTCGTGGGTCGGCGGCCAATTCAGTTGTCTGTTACGTGCTAGGCATCACCGCGGTCGATCCCATTGCGTTCAAGTTGCCCTTCGAACGCTTTCTCTCGGCCACTCGCGATGAAGAACCAGACATTGACGTCGACTTCGACTCCGACCGGCGCGAGGAGGTAATCCAGGAGGTCTACCGGCGCTACGGCCGTCACAATGCCGCCCAGGTGGCCAATGTGATCAGCTACCGGCCGAGGTCAGCGATTCGGGACATGGCCAAGGCGCTCGGATACTCCACCGGTCAACAAGACGCCTGGTCTAAGCAGATCGATTCTTGGGGGACGCTCGCGGTCAGTGAAACCGCAAATGATCATGGAAGCGCCACGACTCCAGCCGCACTGGACCATCAAATTCCCGATCAGGTTGTGGATCTAGCCGAGCAGCTGCTGAAGGCACCTCGGCACCTCGGTATCCACTCCGGTGGCATGGTGCTGACCGAGCGTCCGGTGGGCGAAGTGTGTCCGATCGAGCGTGGCCGGATGGACAACCGGACCGTGCTGCAGTGGGACAAGGACAGCTGCGCCTGGATGGGACTGGTGAAGTTCGACTTCTTAGGGCTCGGCATCTTGGCCGCTATCCAATACACCTTCGACCTCGTGGCAACGAAGGTTGGGGAGCGCTGGACGCTCGACAGCATGCCCAAAGAGGAGGCCGGCGTCTACGACATGTTGTGCCGTGCCGACTCGATCGGCGTCTTCCAGGTTGAAAGCCGTGCTCAAGTCGGCACTCTGCCTCGGCTGCTGCCTCGCCGGTTCTATGACCTGGTAATCGAGGTTGCGCTGATTCGCCCCGGACCGATCCAGGGCGGCGCTGTGCATCCCTACATTCGACGAGCGACCAGACGGGAAGAGGTTACCTACCTGCATCCGGCGCTGGAGCCAGTGCTGGAGCGGACCAAGGGAGTGCCGTTGTTCCAAGAGCAGCTAATGCAGATCGCGATGGCGGTTGGCGGGTGCACCGGTGACGACGCTGATCTGCTGCGGCGGGCGATGGGTTCCAAACGAGGTGTGGAGAAGATCGAGCGACTCAAGGACAAGCTCTATGCGGGGATGGCGGCCCACGGGATTACCGGTGCGCTGGCTGATGACATCTACAGCCGGATCCAGGCATTTGCCAATTTCGGGTTCGCCGAGAGTCACGCCATCAGCTTCGCACTGCTGGTTTATGCCTCCTCATGGCTCAAGCTGCACTATCCCGGAGCCTTTCTTGCTGGGTTACTCAGAGCGCAACCAATGGGCTTCTACTCTCCGCAGTCGCTGGTAGCCGATGCGCGGCGTCATGGTGTCACGGTGCTGCGTCCCGACATCATGTTGTCCCAGGCCGATGCAGGTCTCGAAATGATCAAATCCGGGCAAGACGGCCCGACCGGCCTTGAGGCGTGCCTGCAACGAGTGCAACTCGAGGTAGGTCCTTTTGAACGGACAGCTCCTGACCGCACCCGAGAGCATCGACGGGACGGCAATTTCGCGGTCAGGCTGGGACTCACCGAAGTGCAAGGCATCGGCCGCGAATTAGCCGAGCGAATCATCCTCGAACGGCGACGGCAGCGCTTCGTCGATATCAACGATGTGGTACGCAAGTGTGGTCTCACCGTGCCTCAGACAGAAGCCTTGGCCACAGCCGGAGCCTTTGACTGCTTTGGACTATCTCGTCGGCAGGCGCTCTGGAATGCCGGCTATGCCGATAATGATCAAACTCTGCCAGGCTCCGCGATTGATGCCACACCGCCCGTCCTGCCGGGGATGAGTGAGGTGGAGCTGACATTGGCCGATCTGTGGGCCACGAAGATATCTCCTGATGATCATCCTGTGCAGCATCTACGTCCGGTACTCGATGATCATGACATAGTGCCGATCGGTCGGCTCGGTCCGGCGTACGCGGAACGTCGAGTGCAAGTAGCGGGAATGGTGACCCACAGGCAGCGTCCGTCCACAGCAGGCGGCGTCACCTTCCTCAATCTTGAGGATGAGACCGGGATGCTCAATGTGGTTTGTTCCGCCGAGCTCTGGAGGCGTTTTGGCAGGGTGGGCCGCAACGCCTCAGGCATGATCATTCGCGGCAGAATCGAGCACAGCGATGGAGTGACCAATCTGGTTGCCGAACGGCTGCGGCCGTTGAGCTCGGTCTATCCCGAAGCGAGGGGCATCCTGCCGTCCCGGCATCGCTCCCGCGACTTCCGTTAGAGCTTTAGCCGTTGTAAGGGTTCTGCGGCAGATTGGGATCGTAGGCAGCAGGAGCTACCGGAACCGGGTCGTACTTGGCTCCTGCTGGCGAGCTCGGCAGCAAGGCGAAGATCAGCATGACCAACCCTCCCACATAAGGGATGAGGAAAAGCAGCGCAAGTAGGCCGCTGTATCCAGCGTCGTGCAGCCGACGGACGGTCAGTGCGAGCGACGGCACGATGATTCCGAGGGCGAAGACGGTGAGCAAGATGATGAGGGGTATCGCGAGTGTTCCAGGAGTCCGACCTCCGTCGCGTGAGGTAGTTATACCGACGACATAGAGCGGCACTCCGAGCACGAGGTAGACCAGGAATGTGAACAGGTACCACCACCAGTACTCGCTGCGGCTGGCGCGACCAGAGAACGTCGCGTACTTCTTGAAGCCGCGCTTGATTGCATCGACGAAGCCGATGCCGTAGTAGGGCATCTCGAGCGGCGGCGTTGCCGTCCCAGCGACACCTGCGGGCTGAGGCTGATAACTAGTCATCGCTGTTTTCTATCCTTCGCATCAGATGGGCGACTCAATCGTGAACGGCAACCAACGCTAGCGAAGTGAAGGAGCAATTTGGCGCGAGAATGAAGCAATGTCTGTGCGCCCTGAAGGACTTCGGCTGGCATTCGAGGACAACTTCGATGCGCCTGAGCTTGATCCAAATGTCTGGCTACCTCACTACTTGCCGGCGTGGAGCTCGCGCGCCGAGACCGCAGCGACTTATGCAATTTCTGATTCCTGCTTGCAACTGACGATCCCGCCGAATCAGGGACTCTGGTGCGTAGGCGACCACAAGCCGCCACTTCGGGTGTCCGGAATTCAGTCCGGCAATTTCTCAGGGCCGGTCGGTAGCAGCATCGGTCAGCAGCCATACCGCGAGGGACTCACGGTCCGTGAGCAACAACAGACATTTTGGGGCTGGACACCCGATCAGGGTTACATCGAGATCAGGGCGCGCGGCCATGTCACGCAGCGGTCAATGGTCGCTTTCTGGCTGGCTGGTATCGAGAATGAACCGCACCGCTCAGCTGAGATCTGTATCGGCGAGATGTTCGGTGATGCAGTGCTGCGAGGCGAAGCCACGGCAGTCGGGCTTGGACTCCATGCGTTCCGAGATCCCTCGGTTACAGAAGACTTCGAGGCCGTACGCCTTGCGCTCGACGTGGCCGACTTCCATACCTACGCTGTGGACTGGACGCCTGACAAGGTTGACTTCCTAGTCGACGGAATGCAG
>JBKPEY010000596.1:0-5692 GCA_046744405.1 Actinomycetota bacterium | reverse complement strand
GGACCAACCCGAATACTTCCGTGGTGCCTGCCGGCATCCTCAATCAGGTAGAGCAGCGGCTGCGGGACGCCGGTCGTCGAGTGCCGCTCCAGCCACTGTTGCACTTCCGCGGTCGACCAGCCCTGGTTGAAGGCCCGGCGCAGCGAGATCGCGCTGAATCGGTAGACACCCGCGCCGCCGCGCGACTCCTGATCGGCGAGCATCCGTAGGTCGGCCGCAACCCCGTGCTCGAGGGGGCCGGGGGTCACTGCGGTCAGGTCGTTCTGGATGACAAATCGCTCGACAGGACTTGGGAACAACGCCGTCAGCGCATCTGGCATCGGCTGATCCGGCTGCGTCGTAACTGTGGCGAACGACGAGACCGCTCCGAGTGCGGTCAGCCCGAGCCACGTTGCCTCACGCCACGTCCACCGTACGAGCTGCTCAGCCTTCACCGGCCCGGCAGTCAATCGAGGGCGATGCCAGGCTGTGGCGTCTGCCAGCTGATCCGAGTCGAGCACGGTTCCTGGCGGCGCGTCGGCGATGAGCTGCAGGATGGTCCTGCGGAGGCTGGGTGCAGCGCGGGCGTACGCCTCCTGACCGAGCGCGCGGCCGCCGTCGACCGATCGGGCGAAGAAACGCTCTGCTGCCAGCCATGCTTCGGAGACCACTCGCCAACGGCGTGCGGCATCGCATTCAAGCCATTCGTCATATCCCTGAGTAGGCAGCAGAATTCCGGTGCTCGCCGCCGCGATGAGCTTTGCAGCGGCTGCGCACTCGATCAGAAAGGCCGCATGAGCTGGGTCGGCGCCAAGATCCCGAGCCAAGGCCGCGACGTCTCGATTGGACAGCCCGCCACCGCGAAGCAGCTTGTGCGGCTCGTCCTCAAGGCGATGTGCAAGTAGCTCGATGTCATGCAGTATCGCGAATGCGGCGCCAGCCGCAGCCCGATCAACAAGATCGCGGTCACGATGCTGACCGCCAGGTACCGGCGCGTCGATGGCGACCGGCTCGGCGGTGAACTGGCCGGCCCGCAGGCGCCATGCCACTTCGCGCGGAATGATCACTGTTTCGGAGTCCAGCGGGCGTAACAGCTGGTGGCTGAGCAGGCGTTCGATCGGTGACCGGGCAGATGCCACGGTCACCGCGCGGTCGGCGTAGCGCACGGCGCCTGTCGGTGACCAGAGCAGACGCTCGAGCACGACGCGGGCTTCGCTGCCGCAGGCGTTCACCGCTGCATCAATCTGCACATCCGGCAGCGGACGGGCCGATGGCGGTGCGAGACCGCCTGGATAGGGCTCGAAGGCCTCACGCACCGGCCGTACCAGGTGCAGCCGTTGTTCTTCGCCCCAAAGCAGTCCACGTTCTCGAAGTTGCTGTATCGCTGTCTGAATCGGCGCCGGCGGCTGGCCAAGCATTGTCTCCAGCTCCTCAACGGAGGTGGGGTCAGGCAATGCGGCCAGGGCTTCCGCGACCGTTCGCAGCCAGATATTGAGTTCATCGAGTGCTTGGCTGATCGACACTGACGTTGCTGATCGGCTCGCCAACTCCGCGATGCTTTCCGGAATAGGTTGCGAAAGATCTGGGCGTAAGGCGAGCAATGTGGCCAGCTCCTCAGCCGACATGGCGCGTATGGCCTCGGTCAAGGTGCGGGGCCGCTGTGACTCATTCAGCGCCGTCACCCTGCCTACCTCCAAGGAGATTGATACGTAGGTGGAAGTGGTGCTGACTTGAGGCGCCGGTAGATCGTGACCAATGTGCCGACCAACAGGACCCAGCAGATCAGCAGGGCCCATTGGCCGACAAATCGCCACCAGTCGGCAAAGCCGGTATCGACGAGAAGGGTGCCGAGGACGCCGAAGATCGCCAAAACGGTGATGCCGAAAATGTGGGCTCGGCGGACCTCTGGCGCTGCGATCTTGACTCGTCCCGCTAGGCCAACACCGATACAAAGCAGGATCGGAGATAACACATAGACCAGACCGCCGACGATCAGACACATACAAAGCCCCGGTGTCGCTGCATCGAGAACGTCCTTCGCCGTTACGGCTGTTGGAGGTTGCGGCTGTTGACCGTATGCCGGTGGGGTGAACCAGTCAGGCGTGCCGGGTGTCGGATAGGTAGCTGGCGGAGGGCTTGAGCTGTGGACGACTATTGGCTGATCAGGCGGGGGATACTGAGCACCCGCAGCGGTGCCAAAGCCACCGGGTGGGCTACCGGGTGGGGTGTGCGGTGAGCCTACCGCAGCGCGCCCATCGACAATCCCCGGCCCGACTGGCTGGCCCGCAGGCGCAGCCCAGTGCACTGCACCCCACGCTGAGTCGGAGGTCATCGTGCTGGTGACTACGGCAAAGGGTTTTTGCGGATCCCGCGGCTCCTCACGTTGCAGCGGGACCAGGCTGGCCAGCGGCGCGACCGGCGAGGATGGGTTGTCGAAGACCGGCCGATTCTTCGGAGCCCAAGCTGCCACCTGCGCATAGGGCGGTGCCGTGTTCAACGGTGCGGCATCGGGAGTTTCAAAGTCCGAAGGACGCTCGATCGGCGCGTACTCCGGGCCGTCCTCCCACGTTGCCATGCAGTCATCGTAGACGCGATCGACGTGGTCAAAATCTGAAGCAGCTTGGGAAAGCTTTTTGAGGTTGGGCGGCAAGAGTGAAACGGCTACGCTTAGCGGGCTGTTGTGGGGGTAAAACTGCCCGGAAATCAAGCGAAAGAGCAAGTGAGGTTGAGCGTGCCTGTTGGCAAGGTGAGGTTTTACGACGCCGAAAAGGGGTTCGGCTTCCTGACCAAGGACGAGGGCGGCGACGTCTATGTCCGCGCCAATGCCTTGCCTCCTGGAGTAACAAGTTTGAAGGCTGGCCAGCGCGTGGAGTTCGGTGTTGTCGAGGGTCGTAAGGGCGAGCAGGCGCTTTCGGTGCATATCGTGGATGTCCCGCCCTCCCTCTCCAAGGCGCATCGCAAGCCTCCGGAGCAGATGACAGTGATCATCGAGGATTTGATCAAGATGCTTGATGGCATCGGCAACGGCTATCGTCGCGGCCGCCATCCGGACACCAAGACCAGCACCAAGATCGCTGCCGTGCTCCGGGCTGTTGCGGACGAGCTTGAGCTGTAGATCCAAAGCGGCCGCCTTCCGCAGCGTTGGCCGGTACCAAAAGAGCCTCCGCTGGCCCTCCTCGGCACGGTGGACCGTTGATCGCTGCCAGAATGAGCCCTATGGCTCATAGCATCGCTACGACGCAGCCCGACCCAGCGTGCTTGGCCGCTGTTGATCTTGCTCGCACTGCTGCCGAGGAGACTGCTGGGGTGATCGGAGTCGGTAACTATCTCGGCGCCGAGGCCGAAGACACCCGAGTAGTAAGCCACTTGTTCGCCTGCCCACATCCCGGTTACCGCGGGTGGCGATGGTCGGTGACCGTGGCCCGAGCGGCCCGGGCTCGCGCCGTCACTGTCGATGAGGTCGTACTGCTGCCGGGCGAGGAAGCTCTCCAGGCCAAGGCATGGGTGCCGTGGGCAGAGCGGATTCAACCCGGTGATGTGACCCCCGGCGTGCTCCTGCCTAGTACCGAGGATGACCCGCGGCTGGAGCCCGGCTACACCGGCGGCGATGATGCCACAAACGCAGAGCCGGCCGAGACCAGCCTGGTGCGCACTGTGGTTGCAGAGCTTGGGCTGGGTCGGGAGCGGGTGCTATCAGCTGAGGGCCGAGACAATGCGGCCGAGCGATGGCAACTAGGCGAGGGCGGTCCGGATAACCTGCTCAGCCGACTAGCGCCTGACGTGTGCGAGACCTGTGGATTCTTCGTACGCTTGCGCGGGGGTCTCGGCACACTGTTCGGGGTTTGTGCCAATGCGTTCTCAGTCTCGGATGGAACAGTCGTCAGTGTCGACCATGGCTGCGGCGCTCACTCCAAGGCCCAGGCAGATGAGCAGATCAATGAGGTTCCACCACCGGTGTGGGACACCATCGAATGGGATACGCCGATCTCGCTCTTCGATTAGTAACGAACTCGTGAGACAAGTCTTTACTTTACTGTGACTTTCGTCACAAACCGGTTCCCCATACTGCAGCTGTACACCAAACTCTTACGTCTCGGGGGATTCTTCCTCACGCCAGGAGAATTCTCATGTCGGACACGGCTATTGAGTTCGGGCGCCGAATCCCTCGTATCACGCGGCTGTCACTAGCCGCTTCCCCCTTCCTGATCCGCTGGACGCTGCGTGTAGTGACGCTGATCCTGTTCAGTGCAGCGACAGCATTCGGCATAAGTCTTGGCATGAGTGCCCCTGAGATCTCGCCCGCGTCCGTTGTGCAGCACGACGCAACGCCGCCGGACTTGTGATCGGAACTGCCGCGACGTGCGACCGCCGAGGTTTACCGCGACCGCCCTCTTGGCTCTCGTATGGCTGGGGGCTGCCCTAGCGATCCTTCAGGGCTTCGCCACGAGCAGGCTGCCGAGCGCCGTCGACGCCTCCCTCGTGGCACACGTTACGGGCATGGCTGCAGGCTATGGGGCCGCCATCATGTTGATCTTGATGTCACGTTCCCCATGGCTGGAACGTGACATCGGCGCCGACCGGCTCGCGCGCTGGCATGCGTGGGCCGGGCCAGTGGTGATCTTGCTGACCATCGTGCACGCCATGGCCGCAGTCGAAGCTTGGGCGGAGGCAAGGTCGATCGACCTCGGGGCAGCGGCGAAGGACCTGCTGCGGATTCCCGGGCTGACGACCGCATTGGTCGGTACCGCGATTCTGGTGCTCGTCGGACTGGCCTCACTGCGGCCGCTGCGACGACGCCTCTCCTATGAGCAGTGGCACTTCCTGCACTTACTGACATATCTGGCCGTGGCGTTCGGCTTCGTACATCAGCTGGCAGGTCCAGACCTTGTTGGACGGCGCGGGCTCCAGATTGCGTGGAGCCTGCTCTACACGTACGCCTTCGCGCTCGTCTTGCGGTGGCGCCTACTGCAGCCGCTGTTCCAGCTATGGCGACATCGCCTGAGGGTTGAAGAAGTCCGCCAGGAGTCTCCCGACGTGATGAGCGTGCTGATGTCTGGTCAGCACCTGGATGAACTGAAGGCTGAGCCGGGCCAGTTCTTCCGATGGCGGTTCCTCACAGCCACGACCTGGAGCTCGGCATACCCGTTTTCCTTATCGGCACCGCCGACCCGCCACCTGCTCCGGATCACCGTCAAGGCCTGCGGCGATGGCACCAGGCGGATCTTTTCAGTTCCGGTTGGCACGCTGGTCTTTGCCGAAGGCCCGTACGGCGTGATCACGAGCAGGCGGCGGCGCCGGCCGCGTGTGTTGTTGATCGCCGGCGGTGTCGGAATTAGCCCGATGCGGGCGCTGTTCGAGGTGATCGACCTGCCAGGCAGAGACGTCACGCTTGTCTATCGCGCCGCGAAAGAACAAGACCTTGTCTTCAAGCACGAACTCGATGAGATTGCAGAACGCTCTGGTGCCCGAGTTGTCTACCTGGTCGGTCCGTCCGCCGATGCCACCAACGACATGAGCGCGCCTGCGCTGAACCGGATCGTCGGTGACCTCAGCGATCATGATGTGTACCTTTGCGCCTCACCTCGGCTGGCCGCCAGCGTCCGGGAATCGCTCATGGATCGCGGTTTTCCACGCCATCAACTCCATGAGGAACGCTTCAGCTTCTAGATCAAGGCTGGGTTTACATCACTGATTCGACTGCCCTGCGGCGGCG
>JBKPEY010000527.1:0-1874 GCA_046744405.1 Actinomycetota bacterium | reverse complement strand
GCCTCGCGACAGATCGACACCAGATCAGGATGGGCCACCCACGAACCGTCGAAACCATCCTTCGCCTCGCGGTCCTTGTCGGCCCGGACCTTCTCAAACGCCACTTCGGTCGCCGCTGCATCACGCCGATCGGGGACGAAGGCCGCCATGCCACCGATCGCATGCGCACCCCGGCGGTGACAGGTCCGCACCAGCAGTTCGGTGTAGGCACGCATGAACGGCGTCGTCATCGTGACAGCGGAGCGATCTGGGAACACGAACCGTTCGCCGCGAGTACGGAAGTTCTTGATGATGCTGAACATGTAGTCCCAGCGGCCTGCGTTCAACCCTGCCGAGTGCTCCCGCAGCTCGTAGAGGATTTCCTCCATTTCAAAGGCTGCCGTGATGGTCTCGATCAGCACAGTGGCACGGATGGTGCCGCGCGGAATGGCCAGCCGATCCTGTGCCCAACAGAAAACGTCGTTCCAGAGCCGAGCCTCACGATGGCTTTCCAGCTTGGCAAGGTAGAAATACGGTCCGCTGCCGCGCTCCAACTGCCGACGAGCGCAGTGGAAGAAGTAGAGCCCAAAGTCGACAAGACTCCCCGATACGGGACTGCCGTCGACAAAAATGTGCAGTTCTGGAAGGTGCCAGCCCCGCGGCCGGACCACGATAGTGGGCAGCTCTTCACCGAGGCGATATTCCTTGCCGGAATCGGCGGTGAAGTCGATTCGCCGGTCCAAGGCATCCATCAGGTTGAGCTGACCCGCCACGACGTTGTGCCAGGTTGGCGCGGTGGCATCCTCGAAGTCTGCTAACCACACTTTGGCGCCGGAATTCAGCGCATTGACGGTCATCGAACGGGTCGTCGGCCCAGTGATCTCGACCCGCCGGTCTTCCAGGCCCGGCGCTAGCGAAGCAACCCGCCAATCGCGATCTTCTCGAAGATCCTTTGTTTCGGCGAGAAAATCCGGGTCTTCACCCGCAGTGATGCGCTCCCAGCGGGTTCGCCGGTCTTCCAGCAGCTCCTGCCGGCGGCCCTCGAATTCCTCGTGCAACTCGCCCAAGAAGGTCAGGGCTTCAGCAGTGAGGACCTCGTCATAACGCTCGCCGTATGGCGCGACGACACTCGCGCGGCGTTCGGTTCCTTCTTCCATGCAGAGAATTCTGCTCAGTGGAACTGTTCGGCCTCGGTCGACCCCGCCAAAGCAAGCGTGCCGCTATTCGGATTGAGAGCGGAGGTTACAAGATCAAAGTAGCCCGTACCCACTTCTCGCTGATGCTTGACGGAGGTGTAGCCGCGTTCGGCGGCAGCAAACTCGGCCTGCTGCAAGTCGACATAGGCGGTCATCCCGTCTCTCGCATAGTCGTAGGCAAGGTCGAAGATCGACAGGTTGAGCGCATGGAAGCCGGCCAATGTAATGAACTGGAAGGCATACCCCATCGCCGCCAGCTCGCGCTGGAATTTCGCGATGGTCGAGTCATCCAGCGCAGCCTTCCAGTTGAACGACGGCGAGCAGTTATAGGCGAGCAGCTTGTCGGGGAATTCTCGGTGCAGCGCTTCGGCGTAGTCCCGAGCAAAGTCCAGATCCGGGGTGCCAGTTTCGACCCAGATGAGGTCGGCGTACGGCGCATAGGCGAGGCCCCGTGCAATCACCGCCGGCATGCCGCCGGTCACTCGGAAGAAGCCCTCGGCAGTACGTTCGCCTGTGCAGAAGCGCGCGTCGCGTTCGTCGACGTCGCTGGTCAGCAGGGTCGCGGCCATCGCATCGGTGCGGGCGATGACCAGGCTCGGGACGCCGCTGATGTCTGCAGCAAGACGAGCGGCGTTGAGCGTACGGATGTGCTGTGCGGTCGGAATAAGGACCTTGCCGCCGAGGTGTCCGCACTTCTTC
>JBKPEY010000232.1:0-4662 GCA_046744405.1 Actinomycetota bacterium | reverse complement strand
CATCGCGGTTGGCTATCTGGCGATCTTGATTGCCGAGGGCTTGAACTCAACGGCGCGATGGACCCGCGGGCTCTCCCGCGACTCTGCTGAGGGATTCGGCACCGCAACGCCGGTCGTCTGGAGGGCTGCCGGCTATCTCGCTGTCCCAGCCATCATCGCGACCATCGTCTTAGGTTTCGCCTTGCCAACCCTGTCCCTGCCCGGCATAGGCTTCGGTAACGGACCGGGTGGCAACGGTCCGCTGCAACTGACCGATCCCACTCTGGATCTGCGTCGCAATCTCAACCAACCGGAGGATCGCGACGTCATCGAGTATCAGACCACCGCTCCAGGAGGTGTCTACCTGCGGCTGGCCTCCCTGCCCCAGCTGAGCGCAAACGGGTGGAGCAATGTGCAGATCCGGCTGAACAGCGGGGAGAACCTGCCAGCCATCCCCGGATTGAGCGATGAGGGGAACGACAAGCGCCGGACCACGATCAAGGTGTTGGACTTCGGATCCCAATACCTGCCACTGCCCTATGCGCCACGAAGCTTCGACGCGCCTGGAGACTGGCGATTCGATGCCAACTCGTTGGTCGTGGTGAACGCCGACAACCGCTCTCAGGATCTTCGTCGGCTGACCTACACCGTCGAAAGTGTTGACGTCGACCCCAACGCCACAGAGCTCAGCGAGGCAGTTGCCGGCACGCCGGCCGATGCCGCCGTCACTGCAGCGATTCCCTCGGATCTGCCGGAGTCACTGGTCCAGTTAGCCAATCGAATAACGGCAAAGGCCGACACGGCAGCAGCCAAAGCGGCTGCAATTCAGGCCTTTCTCCGCAGTAACCAGTTCACCTACAGCACTGAGCCACTACCCGGCACCGGATATGAGGCGATGCGAAACTTCCTGCTCAATGATCGCAAGGGCTACTGCGAGCAGTTCGCATCTGCCATGGCGATGCTGGCGCGGGTAGTCGGCATCCCATCCCGAGTGTCGGTCGGCTTCTTGCCAGGCGAGCAAGACCAGGACGGTTGGAAGGTCTCGATCCGCGACATGCACGCCTGGCCCGAGTTGTACTTCGCCAACTACGGCTGGGTGCGGTTTGAACCGACGCCCGCAAGCGTCACAGGCTCGGCGCCGCCCTGGACAGTTCAGAACGCCGGCTCAGCTGGCTCGGATCCTTCCGCCAACCCGACGTCGGACTCAACCGACAGTGAGACCTCCCCCGGCGCCGAACCATCTATCGCGCCGAGCGTGCAGCCGAATGAGCCTGGACAGACAACCGGTGCCGGTTGGGAACGCACGCTGCTGTGGACTGCAATCGCTGTGGTGTTGTTGTTGATCTTGGCGGCGCCGGCCACCATTCGGATACGCCGCCGTAGCAACCGGCTAAGCGGGACCGGGCCGGCGGAGCAGCAAGTAGAGGCCGCCTGGTACGAGATCAGGGACACTGTCGTGGACTACGGCGGGTCCTGGCCCGATGGCTCGCCTCGTGCAATTGGGGAGGAGATGGCCAATCGGCTCGATGAAGAAGAATCTGAGTCGATGAGCCGGGTTGCCACGCTGGTTGAGCGATCCCGGTATGCCCGTGCCTTCGACGACGAAGGTGCTGTGGGCGAGCTACCACAGATGACATCGGAGATCCGGCATGGCGTCGCAGCGCCGACAGATTGGCGACATAAGGCGACGGCGTTGCTCTTTCCGCGCTCGCTCTTCCGGCGTCGACCAACCGACGTTTAGTCGACCAACCGACTTTTAACTGGTCGCCCGTTATACCGAGACGAACTGGTACGGCGTTACTCTTCCCGAGCCCGAGGAGTCACAGACCCTCGTCGCGGCGACGCCGCCAGCGTTCCTCCATCTTGTCCATGAAGCCTTGCCCGTCGTGGGCGCGGGATGCCTGGGAGGTCTTCGCTCGGTCGCGGCCGTGAGCCGCATCGGCGTTGCCACCGACATGCTGCCACGAGTAGATGGCGGTTACCGCCGCCGCGACCATGATCACAAAGCCAAGAACGCTAAGGAATGGGTTGATCGAAATACCTGCGATGAGGAGGCCGAGACCGGCAAAAAACCCGACACCAGCAAGTGCCGCGCGACGCCGATGAACTCGCCGTACGCTGGTCCCGCGCAGCGCGTTGACCAACTTGGGATCCTCGGCCGCAAGCGCCGCTTCCATCTGCTCGAGAAGCCGTTGCTCCTCATCTGAGAGGGCCACTCGCCACCTCCCAAAGGTCTCGTGGTACGCGTGCCGTCATGATACGCCCCTCACACGTAATGAGGAGATTCGATCCGCTCGGATACTGAATACCCACTGACGTGTGACCTCTGCACCATGTTCGTCCTGGCTCTGCAACATGAGCCGGGCTCATCCTTAGCCAGGCGATGTGGCTCCAGTCTAAGTTGCGGCGGTGGGATGGGAAACACCCCAACGGGCAATTGATCAGTCACTGCCGGGCTAAAAACGGCGGGTGAGTATGGCTCGCTGAACAGCTCCCGGGCCGAATTTTCCGACAGCCGCATCTATCGCAAGATCAGCTTCGCGCCAGCCTCGTTCCGGGTCGGTTAGCTGTGGCTGCCAGTAAACCCGCTGCCGGTCGACGAGTTGTTCGACACGTACACCAATCCGGCGGATTCGTGCCTGTCCGACACCGAGTCGCTCGTACAGCTGCAGCGCTTGCGCGTAGATCTCATCGGTGACATCGGTTGGGGTCGGCATCGTCGTCGAGCGCGTCAACTCGGTGAAGTCGGCAAAGCGCACTGAAATCGAGATAGTGCGGCCAAGCATGCGTTGCTTCCGCATTCGACGAGCAGTGCGGTCAGCCATCCGAAGCAGCTCCCGACGCACGGTATCCGGGTCGTCGGTGTCCCGACCAAAAGTCTCCTGCGAGCCGACGCTGTGCTCCGGCTCCATCGGGGTCACACGACGACGGTCTCTGCCCCAGGAAAGTTCGCTCAGCATGCCGCTAGCGTGCGGGCCGAAAGCGGGGCGCAAGGTGGCTCGTGGGGTGTGCGCCAGCTCGCCGACCGTGAAGATTCCGAGTCGATGGAGCTTTTGTGCGGTCGCATTTCCCACACCCCACATCGCTTCCACGGGAAGCGGATGCAGAAATGCAACGGTCTCCTCAGGCAACACCTCGATCAATCCGTCCGGCTTCGCCGCCCTCGAGGCGACCTTGGCAATGAACTTGGTGGGACCAATGCCCACCGAGCATGTGATCTGCTGTTCGTCGGACACCACGGCACGCACATATTCGCCAATCTCCACCGGAGTACCGAACATCCGGACCGCTCCGGTCAAGTCCAGAAACGCCTCGTCGATGGAAGCCGACTCGACCACCGCCGCAACTGACCGGAAAACTGCGACGATCGCCTTCGACACTGCGGTGTAGCTGTCGAAATCGGGGGCTAGGAATGTCGCCTTCGGAGCCAGACGTCTCGCCTCGGTCGAGGACATACCGGACCGGACTCCCTTGGCCCTCGCCTCGTAGGTCGCCGACAGCACCACGCCACGGGGTGAGCCGCCGACGATGACCGCCTTGCCCCGCAGCTCGGGACGCCGGCGCAGCTCGACTGAGGCATAGAAAGCGTCCATGTCCACGTGCATCACAATTCTTGCGCCGTGCGCCATTAAGCCGTGCGCCATTGAGCCGTCTGCCATTAACGGGTCTCCTATCGAACTACCGTTCGATAAACACTAAAGCCCTCCTCCGACAATTAGCGCGAGCCTGAATTCATGAAACTCTCCGGTACGGCCCTTTGCGATACGGCACTAAATCCGACTGCCCGCTCGACGAGACGGAGAAACGCCCGAGCATCCCTGACCAGATCATCGGCCTCACGCGCACTGACAATCGTGGTGGCGCCAGCCCGGATGGCATCGCGCTTGGCCTCGGTAGCGGCGAAGAATGCCGCCCACTCAGCGAGCTCCGGCGCTACTTCGGCAAGCATCCGCCAGGCATTCTGCGGTCGACCAGTGGACCACGCCTGACCGGTTGAGGGCGCCCGGCCAGCCGACCGGCCGATCGTGGCGGAAGCGCGGCAAGTCAGCACGATGGCCACCACCCGTAGGGCAGCCAGATGTGCAGCCAAATAGCGGTCACTTGGCCGTTGTGCGAGTTCGGCTTCGGCAAGGCAACTACGGGCGCGCCGCAGGTCGTCATCGGTACTCATGAATTGTCAGGTCCTCTGGTTGAATGTCGAGCAGTTTCACACCGGTGCCACGAGTTAGCGGTCTGTCTGCATCGAGACGTGCCGATCAAGACATGTCGGTCCAGACATGTCTGTTAAGACATGTGTCGATCAAGAATGTGCTCAGAAGATGCGCATCGAGTCACCAGGCGAATGCACCCCGCGAAGGCACCAGAGGAGACTTGATACCGGCTGCGCATTTAGAACACGTGTTCGAACAAGAACTAAGCTACACCTTGCGCCCGACGGTTCGTCAAGCGCGTGTACGCTGACGGACTCGCGAGCTTTCCAACGACGCGACGGGTGCCCTGAAGCTAGTTCCTAAATATGCGAGCCCTAAAAACACAAGCCTTTGACCACGCAGGCACTGAATCAGACCCGGCGATGATCAGACCGCATTACATTCAGGCTGACAACTCAGCAGGTCAGGAGTCGCAGAGCGTGCCGCAGCCGCATCAGCCGTTTCTTCATGACCTGATCACTGTCCTCTCCGC
>JBKPEY010000090.1:0-2804 GCA_046744405.1 Actinomycetota bacterium | reverse complement strand
GTATGGCCCATCCCTTGCGCACGCGATGGCGATGTACCGGCGGTTGATGGAAAAAGGCATCGAGTGCGAGGTGGAGTTCGCCGTCGATGAGACCGACTATCCAACCAAGCCGGCCGAGCACATAGTCGTGGTGAGTGAGCTGAAACGCCTTGGGATGGATTTCATCTCGTTCGCACCGCGCTTCGTCGGTCGCTTCGAAAAGGGTGTTGAGTACATCGGCGACATCGATGAGTTGCAGCGCGACTTCGAAATTCATGCCGAAATTGCCCGAGCGCTCGGCCCGTACAAGTTGTCATTGCACTCCGGCTCCGACAAATTCTCCACTTATCCGCTGATTGCAGAGGCGACCAACGGTTTGGTGCATCTGAAGACCGCGGGCACCAGCTGGGCCGAGGCGCTACGCGTGATCGCTGGTAACGATCCGGATCTGATGCGTGACGTTCTTCGGCTTGCCCTCGACAGCTTCGAAGCCAACCGCAAGAGCTACCACCTCTCGTGTGATCCGACCAAGATCCCTACCGATCCAACTGATGAGCAGGTCGCCCAGTTGATGGACCGGGTCGACTCACGGCAGGTATTGCATGTCGGCTATGGGGCGATCTTGGAGGAGTTCGGGCCGCGGCTGTATCGGGTGTGGAACGACAACGAAGAGGAGCACTACCGCATCATCGCGGACCACTTCGTCAAGCATCTAGAGCCGTTCGCTCCCTATGCCCGTTAAAGACCGATCAACCGGACCTGAGGTCAACCTCCGCCTGGTCAGGCCGCAGTGGCAGGGCGGCGGCACAGTAAGCGTGCAACAGCTTGCCTCGGAGTTCCCGTTGGACATCGGCCGCCGTGGCTACGCGGTCGGCTCAGCGGTCCTTGAGGCGGTCCTACCGCCGCACGACGGCCCGACCGCTCCGTGCCGGTCACCATGACCGATGAAGGCTTAGCCGAACGCGACGGCATGGAAGCCAAGGTGATCGTGCTCGAGCAGCTCGCCCGCGCCTTGGAGGTCATTGGTCAGCACAACCCGGCGCGGATTGCGACCCTCGGCGGTGAGTGCTCGGTAAGCGTCGCACCGTTCTCCGTTCTCGCAGACAGATATGGAGACGACCTGGCGATCGTTTGGATCGACTCCCACCCCGATGTCGGCACCGGCGACAGCGGATATCCCGGCTACCACGCAATGGCAGTCTCGGCGCTCACCGGCTACGGTGACCCCGACGTGCAGGCGGCGCTTCCCGCGACCGTCTCCGCCGACCGAGTTGCCCTGGTGGGGCTGCACTCGTGGACCGACGACGACTACCCGCACCTCGCCGAGTGGGGCTGCAGTCATTCAGTCCCGAAGAGCTGCGCGGCTCTAGCGGGCCGCTTCTTGAGTGGCTCGCCGCCACCGGCTGTTCGCGGGTCGCTATCCACTTCGATGTCGACACCATTGACAGTAACGAGATCGTGCTCGGCCTCGGCGCCGAACCTAACGGCTTGACCAGCGCAGAGGTGCGACGCATCGTCGGCGACATCGAACAGGCCGTCGACGTCGTCGGGTTTACGATTGCCGAGTTCTTCCCGCGCCAGGTGATGCACCTGCGTCAGATCGTGCGGGATTTCCCCCTCATCAACGACTCCGCCGCTGATGCGAATGATGCTGTGAAGAGCTGAGACGACTCAGGGGCGCGGGTAGGACTCCTTGGGCAGGCGGTACGCGAGGTCAACGGCGGTTTCGGCGGCCTCCTCCAGGCTGAGCCGATGCTCCAGGACCAAACGCGCAAGGAAGCCCGCATCGACGCGTCGGTAAAGATCATGGCGAGCCGGTATGGACGCGAATGCCCGCGTGTCATCGACAAAGCCGGAGGTGTTGTAAAAGCCGGCAGTCTCGACGGCGAACTCCCGGAAGCGCCGCATCCCCTCTGGCGAGTCAAGGAACCACCAGGGTGCGCCCAGCCGAACCGATGGATAGGTGCCAGCGATGGGCGCCAGTTCGCGGCTATACACCGTCTCATCGACGGTGAAAAGGATGACCCGAAACCGGGGGTCGGTGCCGAATTGGTCCAACATCGGTCGCAGACCGCGGGTGAACTCGGTCTGAATGGGAATGTCGTAGCCCTTGTCCGATCCATACGTCGTAAAGATCGCCGTGTTGTGATTCCGCAGCACGCCGGGGTGAATCTGCATCACCAACCCGTCATCGCAGGACATGTCGGCCATCTGGTACAGCATGTTTGCCGCGAACGCGTCGACCTCGGCCTGGCTCGGCTCCGCACCTCCTAGGACACGGGTGTAGAGCTTCCGAGCTGTGTTCAAATTCATCGGCGTGGTGTCGGCAAGCAGGTGGCCGTGATCGGTTGCCCGAGCGCCAGCGTCAATGAAGGCCGCCCGGCGCGTACGCAGGCTGTCGAGGAAACCGTCGTAGGTCGTTGAGTCGATCCCGGTGAGCTTCCCCAGCTCTTCAATGTCGTCGCGCCAGGTCGGTCGATCGAGGTAGGTCACGGCGTCAGGACGGAACGTCGGAAACACCCGCTCGCTCAAACCGTCGGCGGCCAGCTTGGCGTGCTGCTTCAGGTCCGACGTGGCCGAGTCCGTGGTGGAGATGACCTCGATGTTGAAACGGTCGAGCAATGCGCGTGGACGAAACTTCGGGTCTGCTACGCAAGCGGCGATCTGGTCATAAATGGCGTCGGCCGTCTCCGCACTTGGAACTTGATCAACCCCGAAGACCTCGACGAGCTCATGTTCTAACCAGTAGCGGGAGGGCGTGCCACGGAAAAGCTTCCAGTTCTCACAAAACGTACGCCAGATCTTCCGGGAGTCGGTTTCAACTG
>JBKPEY010000606.1:0-1346 GCA_046744405.1 Actinomycetota bacterium | reverse complement strand
GATCGCGAGGCCCACACCACTCCAAGCGGTCGGATTCAACCGTTCACCTGGGCGGTGTTTCGCCGTCGGCAGTAGTTGAGGAGGAGCGCGTGGAGTACCCGTCAGCGATCGATGCGCTGCTTGCCCAGGCGCGCGCGGTACTGGACCGGGTGGAACCCGAGGACCTCGATGATGAGCTGGCAGCCTGGCGCGGTCTTGATTGACATCCGTCCCGTCGAACAGCGGCAGCGAGATGGCGAACTGACCGGCGCGATCATCATCGACCGCAACGTCCTTGAGTGGCGCCTCGACCCGACTTCACCTGATCGTCTACCGGTTGCATCACGCGCCGACATTCGCTACATCCTGGTGTGCAACCAGGGCTACAGCTCAAGCCTCGCCGCGGCCACGCTGCGTGATCTTGGTCTGAGCCGGGCTACCGACCTGGTAGGTGGATTTCAGGCGTTATTGGCGTATCAAGAGTCTCTATAGGACCAGTCGAGCGCGACTCCGGCTATACCTGGCCAATTGAGGCGTCGGGCCAATCCTGGAACCTGCCCATGTCGCCACGGTGGCCTCGGGGCAATACCGCTGACTATCACGAACTTGGGCGATGGACGGCGGGAAGTTCAACTGCCGCGCGGCGGCAGTTCGGATGCGGTGACAACGGCTAGCGGCTAGCCTGGCCGTGTGACCGCCGTCGTGGAGCGCCGGGAGGCGTTGCATCGCCGCGCTCTGCTGCTCGAATACTGCACTGTCGGCTGGAACGTTGTCGAAGCAGTCGTTGCCATAGGTGCGGGGGCCCTCGCGGGAAGCGTCGCTCTCATCGGCTTCGGCGCCGATTCTGCTATTGAGGTGGTGAGCGCCGTCGGGTTGCTGTGGAGGCTGCGCAAGGCTGGACCGCACGCCCCGATCGCGGAGGAGAGTGCGGCAGAGAAACGGGCACTGTACGTGGTGGCTGTCACGTTCTTCCTGCTCGCCGCCTATATCACCTATGAAGGCCTCAGCGGCCTGCTGAGGCATCAGGAACCGTTGACGTCGCCGGTAGGGATTGCCTTGTCGGTGCTCTCGCTGGTGGTCATGCCCGTCCTGGCCTACGCCAAGCAGCGCACAGGCAAGCAGATGGGCAGCCGGGCACTGGTTGCAGATTCCAAAGAGACCTGGGTGTGCTCCTACCTCTCGCTGGCGCTGCTCATCGGTGTCGGATCGTACGCATTGTTGGGCTGGTGGTGGGCCGACCCGATTGCCGCGCTCGTCATGCTGCCAGTGATCATCTGGCAAGGCTGGGAAACACTGACCGAGGCCCGTGAACCCGACGCTGAAATCGACTGACCTAATCATCGGCACCGGTGCGAGGGGCTGGTCTT
>JBKPEY010000087.1:0-1556 GCA_046744405.1 Actinomycetota bacterium | reverse complement strand
GGGAGCAGGAGGTTGTCGCGGACGGAGTGCTCAAGGACGAGGCCTTGCGCTCTCCGGTCCTCCGGGATCAGTGCGAGACGCGCCTTGATAGCCTCTCGTGGATCGGAGACGTCAATGCGCTGGCCATGCATCCGAATCTCGCCGGACTCCAACTTGTCGATGCCGAACAGACAGCGCGCCAACTCGGTACGACCGCTGCCCATCAGGCCGGCCAAGCCAATGATCTCTCCGCGGTGCAGCGTGAACGATACGTTCTGGACCCGCGAGCCGGCGGTGAGACCGTCAGCTTCGAGTAGGATCTCGGGCTCGGCCGACGTGTCGCGCGCCTGATAGGCCAGGCCCTCAATCTGCTGGCCGACGATGCCCTCGACGATCTTCTCGGGAGTCACGTCGGTGAGTCGCTCGGTGAGCAGGTTCTTGCCGTCGCGGAGGATGGTAATCCGATCGGCAATTCGGTACACCTCCTCCATCCGATGAGAGATGTAGACGATCGAGATCCCACCCGCCTTCAATCGGCCGACCAGCTCGAACAACTGGTCGGCCTCGTGCTTGGCCAGGCTGGCCGTCGGCTCATCCATGATCAAAACGCGGGCGTCCTGGGCCATAGCTTTGGCAATCTCGGTGAGTTGCCAATATGCCGTTCCGAGGTCACCGACCCTGGCTCCGGGATCGATGTCGACCTCCATCTGCTGGAACACCTCACGTGCCTTGTCAACGGCCTCGCGGTCACGGATGAAGATGCCGTTTCTGAGCGGCTCGGTGGTGAGGTAGATGTTCTGAGCGACGGTCAGGCTGGGCACCAGGCTGAATTCCTGGAACACCATGCCGATGCCGGCCGCCTTGGCGTCGTGGATGGAGGAGAACTCCACGTCGCGGCCGTTGATGCGGATCAGGCCGGAATCCTTGCTGTAGACCCCCTGCAGGATCTTCATCAGCGTCGACTTCCCGGCCCCGTTTCCGCCGGCGAGAGCGTGCACCTCACCTTGCGCGACCTCGAAGTCCACACCGGCCAGGACAACATTGCTGTCGAAGGCCTTGGTGATCTCTCGCATTTCCACTGCGGGCACATCGGTCTCGGCGACCGGGGCCGGGGCAGCTTGTACGTCTGTCATTCGCCGCTCACTCCCTACTTGAACGAGCTGACGAGGTCCTCAGGCGGGTCCTCATGATAGACCGTCTTCCAGGCATCGAGGACGTTGTCGTGCTGTACCGGCAGCGCGCTCAAAGCGACGTAAGGCGGGGTCTTCTCACCGAGCACGCTCAAGGCACCCAACCTTGCCTCGGTGACGCCCTGGTCGTAGGGAAGTTGGGCGCCCAGCCCGACGACTAGCTCACCCTTGGCGAGCGCGATAGCGACGTTCTTACCCAGATCCTCTGTGGCGATCCGCAGATCGCCACGACCAGAAGCGCGGGCTGCAGCCATGACGCCCTCGGCTGGCACGTCCCAGACTGCCCAGATACCGGCCAGATCCGAATGCTTGCTGATCATGGCGTTCGCAACGCCTTGGGCGTCGCCGGCGAAGTCGGGTCCCGCGATGCCTTGCTCCTCAACGATC
>JBKPEY010000426.1:0-3619 GCA_046744405.1 Actinomycetota bacterium | reverse complement strand
GTCAGCACCTGGCGTAGTCCTTGAGGGCTGACGGCGACACCAACAAGCAGCAGGAGTTGGACTAGTCCTAGGACACAGAAAAGAGCCATCGCAATGCGCACAAGTCGACGGGCACGATTCGCGGGCAGCCAGATGGCAATCACCCGGCGGATTCGACGAAGAGCACGGCCGGCGAAGGCGAAGGGTTCTTCGACCTGATCCGCCAACGCCATTGACGTTTCGATGCCGTTGAGCAACCCCGCAGAGGCATCATCCAGTGACGCAGTCCTGGCTTGCCGGATGTGATTTTCCATCGCGGTGATCTCTGTTTTGGTGGCAGTGCCATCGGCGATGGTCTGGCTCAGTGAGATCGCAGCCAGCAGGTGCGCCCGGGGACTGCGCAGCTGGTGACGTCGCGCCAGCTCGGTGAGCAGCAAGATCAACAGCAGACAGGCGTAAACGATGGGCGCAGCCAATGGGAAGAAATAGTCGTTCTTCTGGGTGATGAACTTGCCGACCTCATCGACGAAAAGTCCGAATCCGACTCCGGTGAGCAATGCGATGATCACGACTGCACCGCGGTTATGCACAACCAGGGCCATAATGGCCGCCAGGAACAACGCCAGTCCGCCCCAGAGAGCATGGGCGAGATGGAACGTGGAATTGCCGATCTGCGGATAGCCGGTGAGCACGAGGAATAAGCGGGTGAGCGCCACGGTCAGCGCACAGCTCACCAAAACGATCACCATCAGCTGGGACGAACGGTCCGAGACCATAAGAAATGGATTGGGAGTGGGCTCCGCATAGGTACGCGTCGATGCGACGTCAGGAGCCGACGATTCGGTGGATTTCATGACGTGCTCCTCTTTAATTCATCGGTGAGCGTAATCGCTGACAGCCCCTAGCCGCTAGGAACCCAAGGCCCATCGGCGAGTATTGGCAGGGTGAGGTATGAGGTCGTAGCTGCGGCGTATCGGGACCTGGAGCAAGCGTCTGGTCGATTGATGTTGATTGACCGGCTGGCGGCACTACTGGCAGAGACGCCACAGCCGCTGCTGCCTACCGTCTGCTATTTATGCCAAGGATTGGTAGCGCCCGAATTTGCCGCAGTCGACCTGGGGCTGGCAGAAAAGCTCGCGCTGCGCGCGGTCGCTACCGTGACCGGCACCGAGTCCACAGAGGTTGTCGCGGCGGTGCGTGAGGCCGGTGACCTTGGCCAGGCCGCGGAGCAGTTGCTGGCGACGACCGGCAAAGATCGGGCCCCGAGCCTAGAGGTGGCCGCAGTCGTTGACACGCTGCATCAGATAGCCGGGAGTGGAGGTTCTGGTTCCCAAGGCCGCAAGCTCGAGCTGCTGGCCGGCCTGCTCGCGCTGGCCACGCCATTGGAGGCTCGCTACCTGCTTCGCTTGGTGACCGGCAACTTGAGGCTAGGTATCGGCACTCCGACAATTCTGGACGCGCTTGCCCAGGTATACACCGGCAATCGGAAGGACCGGCCGGTACTGGAGCGGGCGTACAACATCTGCTGCGATCTCGGCCTGGTCGCTGCCACGTTGGCCTCCGGAGGGCTGGCCGCGGTGCAGGAGCTGCGAGTGCGGCCGGGCAACCCCGTTCGGGTCATGCTGGCTCAGCGGTTGTCCGAGGCCGATGAGATTCTCGCCAAGCTCGGCGGGCAGTGCATGGCGGAGTACAAATACGACGGCATGCGGGTCCAGGCGCATCGCACGGCCGATGGCGAGATCGAGTTGTTCACCCGCCGCCAGGAGCGCGTCAGCAGCCAGTTTCCCGACGTGGTCGAGCTGCTGCAGAGCCAGCTGGGTCCGCGGGAGGCGATCTTGGAAGGGGAGGTGGTGGCCTACGACGCGGCGGCGGGCGAGCTGCGGCCCTTCCAGGAAGTCATGTTCCGTCGCCGCAAGCACGGCATTGCCGAAGCCGCTCGGAATGTCCCGGTGGGGTTGTTCTGCTTCGAACTGCTCTACGCCGACGGCGAGGATCTCACCGATTTGCCGTATCTGGATCGCCGGTCTCGCCTCGCCGAGGCGATCACCGTGGCTGATCGGCTTCGGTTGACGACCGCATTAGAGGTGGCGACCGCGCCCGCCCTCGAGGCAGCGTTCGAGCAAGCGGTGGCCGACGGGTCGGAAGGTCTGGTGTGCAAGTCGACCGGTCAGGGTGCTGTCTATCAGGCAGGTGCGCGCGGCTGGTTATGGATCAAGCTCAAGCGGGATTACCGCACCGAACTCGCCGACACCATCGATCTGGTCGTCGTCGGCGCGTACGACGGAAGAGGCCGGCGGCGGGGCACGTACGGCGCTGTCCTGCTAGCCGCTTACGATCCGGAAACGGAGCTCTACCGAACGGTCGGTAAGTGCGGCACTGGCTTCTCCGACGCCGAGCTCGCCGAGCTGCCGGCAAGGCTGGCGCCATTCGTCCGCAAGCAACGGCCCGCTCGTGTGGACTCGCGGGTTTCCGCCGATGTGTGGCTGGAACCAAGCGTGGTGCTTGAGGTACTCAGTGCCGAGCTCACGCTGTCGCCCAATCACACCGCCGGCTGGGGACAGCTCAAGGACAACGCCGGGCTGTCGATGAGATTTCCTCGATTCACTGGGCGGTGGCGTGATGACAAGCAGCCCCAGGATGGAACGACTACTCAGCAGCTGGTGGAGCTGTACAGCACTGCACGTCGAGCGCCCGCTGACTGAACAATCACAGGGATGCCACTGCAATATCGGCGTTGCGGGATAGATCACCAAGGAGCCGGTAGCCGGCCCAGGCAATCCAGGCACCGGCAATCGCCGGAAGAGCGGCACCGATCGGCTGAGTCGGCAGACTCGCGCCGGTGGTCGCCATGCCGAGGGCGAAGCCGAGAACGTAGAAGATCAGCGTCCCCACGGCCCAAATGACCCCGGCCCAGCGAGGAAGAATGCCACTACGCCAGATGGCGACGCTGAGTAGGCCGTTGCCGATCACCGCCAGCAGCAGTGCCAACAAGGTGATCGCTGTAAGGATCGGGGAAAACTCCAGCGACATGACCTGACGATTCCCGGCGAGGTAGGCGGCGCCGATCGGAGGAGTGGCGAAGGTCGAGATGACGCCCGGGATCGTGAACAGCACATAGCCAGTGATCGACAGCACCATGCCCCACAGGCCAAGGCGCGGTGCCCGGCTGGTGGCCAGGAGAGCGCCTAGGGCAAAAGTGCCAAAGATCACCAGAGCAGTGCCCAGCACATTGCCGAGGACATGGCCCACGAGGTAGGAAGTGCTGCTGACGAAGCGTGCCCACCCTTCTGGGTCGGCTACTTGATCAGGCTGAGGTTTCACTGTCGAGTACGCGATCAGCAGGCCGTACACCGGCAGCGCGAAGAGGCCGACTCGAATCCAGCCGGCGGTCGGTGTTCGCTTCATAACGCTCCTCGTCTTAGCGACGGGGTGGCTCCCATGGTGATGACAGTGAAGTCATATCAGCTCCGGAGGGAGCGGGGTAAGGATCGAAGGAGCGTAGGTCGGCTAATTGCAGCGCACGGGCGACGTCGCTTGCAGAGACTACGCCGATGACCCGGCCGGCCTCGTCGACAACAACAGCGCGACCATCTGCGCATCCGTGCATGCGCTCCAAGAGATCGACGAGAGCATCCTCAGG
>JBKPEY010000039.1:0-8766 GCA_046744405.1 Actinomycetota bacterium | reverse complement strand
GACGGGTCCGAAGTTGTACGGGCAGGACTGGCTGAGATTGAAGAATGCCGTACCGATCGTGGGGCTGACATAGCCGGCGTCGATGAGCGCCTGCCCGGTGCCGCTTCCTAGATCCAGCTCCACGCACGACATGCGGTGTTCGTAAGAGATCACGTCGTCGCCCTGGTAGACGGCTCGCAACTGGTGATGGCTGCGCGGCCGTACGCGGCCGTGGCGCATGTCATCGTTGCGAGTCCACATGAGCTTCACCGGCCGCTTGATCGCCTTCGACACCAGCGCCGCCTCGACTGCTGGTTCGGAATAGATCCGCCGGCCGAAAGACCCGCCGCCCCGGACCACATGCAGGGTGACGTCGTCGGCGTTCAGCCCGATGGCATTGGCAATCGCGGACTGAGCGCCAGTCGGCGATTTCGATGCCACCCAGACCTCTGCAGACCCGGACCGGACATCAGCCACCGCGCTTCCGACCTCCATCGGCGCGTGATTGACAAACGCGAACTGGAAGGTCGCGTCCACCCGTTCGGTGAGCGGAAGCGGTGGCGTCATAGGCGGGATGGCCGCGGCCAGTCGGCCCTGGACGTCGGCGTCGGAGAGCCCGTCGACTGACCCGGAGCCCCAGGTCACATCAACCGCGGACTTCGCCTTCAAGGCTTGGTCAAATGTCTTTGCGCTGACCGCCACCCCACTCGGCAGCTCGGTGACGGCAACCACTCCAGGCATCTGGAGGGCAGCCGATCCGTCGTACGTCTTTACCTTGCCCTTGATCGTGGGCGGTCTGATCACGACGGTCGGCAAGGCGTCCGGGACATCGATATCGAGTGCGTACTTCGCAGCACCGGTGACGATGCTTCGCGCGTCGATGCGCGTCGTCGCAGTGCCGATAAGACGGTACTGCGAGGAGGACTTCGGGTCGGTGGATACCGCTGGAAGGTCCACTTCGGCGGCCGCCTCGGTGAGCGACCCGTACGTCGCAGAGCGACCGTCAGGGGCCCAGACTGCGGTATCCCGAGTGGTCAAGGTGCGTGCTGGCAAGTCCCACCGCTCCGCCGCTGCGGTGATCAGGCGGGCGCGAGCCTCGGCCGCAACCGAACGCACCGGGTCCCATAGTGAGCGGACCGAGGATGACCCGCCCGTTGACTGCGCAGTTCCAAGGTCCTGGCGCGCGTCTTCCAACGGAACGTCGACGTCGTTAAGGCGCGCGTCGATCTCATCCGCTACCACGATGGCGAGTGCTGTCGTGATGCCCTGGCCGACTTCTGCACGCGGTAGCCGGAAGACGATCCGGTTCTCCGGTGTGACCTCGAGCACCAAGAGATCCTGAGCCTGCTTCGTCGCTGCCACCATGACATCACCAAGATCAAGAAGGTTCTCCGGCTGCGGCGGGCTTGGTACGACCGCAAGCGCCTTACCGGGAGCTATGAGGTCGAGGGCGCTACTGGCAGCAACGGTGAGCACTGGAGCTGCCACGACATAGGTAAGGAACCTGCGGCGGGTCAGCGGCCCGCCATCGGCCCTGTCTTCTGACGGCATGTCTTCGGACGGCACGGCGTCTTGTGAGGCGTCGGTTGGCACCAAACATCCTTCTCTGCGGGATTGGTGTGAGGGGCTGTCACAAGAGCGACCTGTCACTCGACTTGTGCCTGCCCACGCGGCAGCGTAGCGAGACGTACTGGACCTTGCAGGCGCTCTGCCGAAACCCTCCCGGGACCGGCTTGCCGGTTCATGGCAGATGAGCGATAGGCAACCCGGTACAAAGCGCAGGCTGAAGACAACCGAGACCAGAGCATCGGATCACCGTCCCTGGAGGTCAGCGCACGGCGGTGGCTGGTACAACCGGTGAATGCGCGCTGTTGTCTTTGAGGCCGTGGGTTCCCCGCTCCGCGTTGCTGAGGTCGCGCCCCCCGAATGTCCACCTGATGGCGCCGTCATCGATGTAAAGGCGACCGGAATCTGTCGATCTGATTGGCATGCCTGGCATGGCCGCGAGGTCGTCTCGTTGCCGCATATACCGGGTCACGAGTTCTCCGGAGTTGTGACCGAGACGGGCACCAAAGTTTCGGCGTTCGGGGTGGGAGATCGCGTCACTGTGCCGTTCGTCAACGGATGCGGGCGATGCGACTGGTGTCGGGCGGGGCAGTCTCAAGTCTGCCCTTATCAAACTCAGCCGGGCTTTAGTCGATCCGGGTCTTTTGCTGAGCAGGTTGCCATCCCTGCCGCAGATTTCAATCTGGTCCGGCTCCCAGAGACGATGGATTTCATCACGGCAGCCGTCTTGGGCTGCCGCTTCGCCACCGCCTTCCATGCGCTCACCACACAAGCCCGACTCAAAGCAGAGGAGTGGCTAGCCGTATTCGGCTGCGGTGGCGTCGGACTTTCTGCAGTCATGATCGCAGTCGCCGTTGGTGCTCGGGTCGTGGCAGTCGACCCTTCGCCGACCGCGCTGACCCGCGCCGCTGACCTTGGCGCCGAGGCCACAGTGGCCGCCACCGACCCGGTGCCGACGGTGCATTCGATTACAGGGGGCGGCGCGCACAGTGCAGTCGATGCGCTCGGGTCCACAGCCACCGCAGTCTCGTCTATTCGTAGCCTTCGCGCTCGAGGACGCCACATCCAGATCGGTTTGATGCTCGGCGATGACGAGCGGGCACCGCTGCCCTGGGAACTCGTCGTATCGCGTGAATTGGAAGTGCTCGGCGCGCATGGCATGGCGGCGCGCGAGTACCCGGCGATGCTCACCATGATCGCGGATGGACGCCTGGAACCGCAGCGCCTCATCGGGTCGGTCATCGACCTAGAGCAGGCCGGTGAGGCTTTGATGGCGATGGATGAGCCGGTGCCAGTCCAGGCGGGCATTGTTGTCGCCACAATCTAGGCGACCGCTCTACCCGATCGCAGCCCAGCACGAAAGTTGCGGGTGAATGACAAGTTTCGCGCGAGAAAGGTTGCCGCTGAGCCACAGTTTCACCTTTGGCAAATTGGCGATTGAGATTCATCCCTGGTGGGTGATGCCTGAATCCGGTCGGCTCCGATAGAGCGGAGATGTGGGCCAACCAGCTAATGAGACGCCAAATCAGACAGCAGAAGTGCCTGCGGCTAGTGAGCAGCCGGCGCGAGCTGGCTTAGTGCTGCTTTCGCTCATTGCGGTTGCCGCGGTCGCCAATCTGAACCTGTCAGTCGCCAATGTCGCGCTGCCCTCGATCGGCAAGGCATTCAACTCCTCACAGACGACTCTCGACTTGGTCGCGGTCGGCTTCTCCCTGGGACTGGCCGCCTCGGTCCTGTATCTGGGCGCTCTGGGTGACCGCTATGGGCGGAAGCTGATGTTGATCCTCGGCATGGCGCTTTCCCTACCGGCCTGCCTGCTTGCCGCGTACGCGCCTTCCGACGGCGTGTTGTTCGCAGCCCGAGTACTAGGCGGATTGTCCGCTGGCATGGCATACCCGACGACGCTTGCCCTTATCACGGCGCTGTGGTCTGGGCCAGGACGTACGAAAGCCATTGCGCTCTGGTCTGCCATTGGTGGCGGAGTTGCCGCACTCGGACCTCTCGTCGCTGGGGCACTACTGGAGGTCTTCTGGTGGGGCTCGGTCTTTTTGATCACGCTCCCGCTAGCGGTCGTGGCCCTGTTGCTCGCTGTCATGTTTGTGCCGAGTCACGTGAATGAAACCACCGATCCGGTGGACAACCTCGGCGGCGTGCTGTCCATCGTTCTCGTGGGGACCCTGATTTTGGCGATCAACTTCGCGCCGGTGCCGAACAAGGGAACCCTAGCGCTGGGATTGGCCGCGATTGCGATCGCAACCACACTGGCGTTCGTCATCCGGCAGCGCCGCGCACGCAATCCGCTGTATGACCTACATGTCGCAGGGCGCCGCATCTTCTGGGTTGCAGCTTGTGCCGGCATCATCGTCTTCGGCTCATTGATGGGCTCGGCATTCGTGAGCCAGCAATACCTCCAGAACGTAAACGGTTACACGACGCTGGAAGCCGGAGCAGCGTTCCTGCCCGCTGTCATCCTCATGATCTTGGTTGCACCTCGGTCAGCAAAGCTCGTCGAGACGCGAGGTGCCAGGTTTACGTTGCTGACTGGCTATGTGTTTTTACTGCTGGCTTTTGTATGGATGCTTCTGCTGTGGGAAGAGGGCAGCCGCTACTGGCAGATTGGGCTCGCGTACGCCTTCATCGGTATCGGAGTGGGCTTTGCTGGCACGCCGGCGTCCCACTCGCTTACCAGCTCCGTACCTGTGCAGCGCGCCGGAATGGCATCGGGCACCGCCGATTTGCAGCGCGACCTCGGCGGGGCGATCATGCAGTCGATCTTCGGTGCGCTGCTTACCGCGGGGTATGTCTCGGCAGCGTCGGCAAAGATTGCGGCATCGCCCAACTCCGCGCAGATCAATGACAGCGTCCAGGCTCAGCTCACCAAGTCGTACGCGAGCGCGGCAGCTATCGCTGAGCGCTACCCGCAGTACTCGCAGGCGATTGTCGAGGGCGCGAAGTCATCATTCCTGTCCGGTGCCGACTGGGCATACGCCGCTGGCATCATCGCCATCCTCGTTGGCGCAGTAATCGTGTTCTTCCTGTTCCCCAAGAGAGATCTGGAGCTGCAACTGCTCGCCGCGTATCACGCCGAGGACACCAAACGATCCAGCGTGACACCGGAGCCGATCAAGCCAGTACCAGATGCTGAAGGCTAGTGGCCGGATGCGCGGCGCTAGGTCGTAGGGCCGTTCGTTTCCTCGGTCGTGGGCTCGGTTTGTGGCGGTTGCTGGTGCCGTCCCTGCTTCACCGCATCGACAAAGATCCTCGCACCGAGCCCAACGATCAGGATGCCGAGCAGCATTTGGCTGGTGACGAGGATCCGAGCTCCCTGGGTCGTGGCAGTGATGTCTCCGAAGCCGACAGTTGCGAACACCGTGACCGTGAAGTACAACGCATCGGTGCGGCTAAGCGGCTCGCTGAAGTTGGCGGCCGAAATCCTGCCCATGACGAAATAGCTGGCGGCGAACTGCAGGAGAAATAGTGGAGCGCTGGTCGCAAGTGCCCCGACCGCTCTGAGCACCGGGTACTCGGCCTTGACGATCGCACGGATCTGAAAGGCTATGAGAGCAACAAGCCCAAGTAGTCCGACGAACAGTGTTATGACGCCGAAGGCTGCGGAGTAGCGCTCCAGCGGCAGCAGATAGTAGATCGTAACCAGCGCGATCGTGGATAAAGCTGCCCGCAGCACAGTGGTGACGACCCTACGCGTGCGCCGTCGGGCCTCCGGCGAAGCGTGAGGGCGCCGGCTCCCAGGATCACTCACGGGGTAAGGCTAGCGACGGATGGTCGCTAAGTGCTGGATTGCTCAGCTCGCTGGCGTTCGCTGTATCCAATCGCTCGCTCCGCTCGCTGCGATGTTCGCCGTGAAGCCGCCGTCTTCGTACTGTGCCGCGCGATCCGGTGCCCCCTACTGTTGCACTTTGTGGGCTTCACCCAAGCGGAGTTGCAGTCGTTTCGAAACGAATCGGTTCCCGATCTGGTCGGCCCGGGCCTCAAGTTGCTCTTCGTCGGCATCAATCCCGGCCTATGGACCGCGGCGACGCAGACACACTTCGCCCACCCAGGCAATCGGTTCTATCCCGCATTGCGCCTGGCCGGCGTCATCGATCGCGATCTTGATCGAGGCCGACCGATGACTGACGAAGATCGGGCGTACTTCGTCGAGCGCGGCATCGGCATTACGAACCTGGTGAATCGTGCTACCGCCCGGGCCGACGAGCTAGCTCCCGCAGAACTGCGTGCGGGACGTAGCAGGCTTGAAGAATTCGTCGGTTTGCACCAGCCGATAGTCGTTGCCGTCGCTGGCGTCACCGCGTACCGGATAGCCTTTGCGGCCCCGAAGGCCAAGGAAGGTGAGCAGTCGGACCTGCTGTTGGGCGCACGGGTTTGGGTAGTGCCCAATCCCAGCGGGCTCAACGCTCACCAGACGATCAGCAGTCTGGCCGAGGCGTACGCAGAGCCGGCGAGAGTCGCCGGAGTGATCACTTAGCCTGGCGTCGAGCGCTAGCGGCGCCCCCAACGACGCCCCCAGCGACCAATGTGATGCGGCCGATGTGCTGTGATGTGGGGCATGACTTCGGGCGCGCTCACCACCCTTGGCTACCCGATTGTCGAGCACCGCTTGGATAACGGGTTACGTGTCATCTCCAGCCCAGATCACATCGCGCCGTCGGTCGCGGTCAACATTTGGTACGACGTCGGCTCTCGAGATGAGGAACTGGGCCGTACCGGATTTGCGCATCTCTTCGAGCACGTGATGTTCCAGGGCTCGGCCCATGTTGCGTCCGGCCAGCACATTGCGCTGCTGCAAGCGGCCGGCGCCATGGTCAATGCCACCACATGGTTCGACCGGACTAACTATTTCGAAACCTTGCCGACCGGCGGCCTTGACCTGGCCCTGTGGCTGGAGGCCGACCGAATGGCAACTCTGCTGGATGCTCTGACCCCGGAGAACTTGGACAATCAACGCGAGGTGGTCAAGGAGGAGAAGCGGCAGCGCTACGACAACGTCCCGTACGGGGATGTCATGGAACTCCTCAACACCCTGACATTCCCGCCCGAGCACCCATACGGACACACCACGATCGGTTCCATGGAGGACTTGGACGCGGCAACGCTGGAAGATGTGCACAACTTCTTCCGGCGCTACTACGTACCGAACAACGCTGTGTTGTCGATCGTCGGCGATGTCGAGCCCGAAGACGCCTTTGAGCGTGCGGAGATCTACTTCGGGCCTCTCGCAGCAGACAGCAAACCCGAGAAGCCGGCAGCTGGGCCACTGGAGCCACTGTCTGGTATGCCTCGTACGGAAACTTCGGACAAAGTGCCTGCCGACGCCGTCTACTTCTCCTGGCGGCTTCCGGCGCGGGGCGGCTCGAATTTCGACGCGCTCGACTTGGCGTTCAGCATCCTCGGGCATGGCCAGACCTCGCGGTTGCACCAACAACTCGTCCGTGACACCGAGCACGCGGAGGCGGCTGGCGCCTCCACCATGGGGCTGATTGGCGGCAACTCGTTCGGCTTCAGCTATGCCCGGGCCCGCGACGGCGTGCCCCCGGAACAGCTGGAGCGCGAGATGGCGGATTTGATCGATCAACTACGCACGAACGGACCCACCGAGGAAGAGCTCCGCCGCGCGAAAGCTCAATTCGAGCGTCACTGGCTGCATGAGCTCGCCCGCGTCGACTCCCGTGCTGATGCCCTTGGCGAATACGCAACGCTGCACGGCGATCCGCAGCTGATCAACTCCAGGATTGCCGACATCATCGCGATCGATAACGGCGACGTGCAAACCGCTATTCAGGAATGGTTACAACCGGATCAGCGGGCCACCTTGATCTACCGGCAGGAGGCATCGTGAGGGAATTCCTGCCACGTCCGACAATTGCGCCAGCGGTTGTATGGGCATTCCCGGCGCCGCAGCGGGCTCAGCTGGGCAACGGCATTGAGCTGATGACCTTCGATCTTCCAGGCCAGCACGTGATTTCGGCTCACCTTGTCTTGGACGTACCGCTCAACGCCGAACCCCGCGACCTCGAGGGGGTCGCGACCATCTGCGCGAGAACTCTGGATGAAGGAACGCTTCGGCACAACGGCGAAGAATTCGCCGAACTGCTGGAAACTGAAGGAGCCGGATTCGGAGTTGATCTCTCGCTGTCAGGGACACAGATCATCCTCGACGTTCCGGCCTCCCATCTTGATCGCGCACTCGAACTGTTCACCGAGGCGGTAACCGAGCCGTCGCTCGCGGACCGCGATGTGAACCGCCATGTGCAACTCCGGCTGGCCGAGATCGAGCAGGCGCACGCCAACCCTGCGCACGCCGCCAGTATTGCGTTCCGGGCTGCGGTGTTCGACGAGGCGAAGCGAGCCGCTCGAATGAACGGCGGTGAGCCCGAGACGGTCAGCCAGGTGACTCCGGAGCAGGTGAGCGCATTCCACCATGATCGATTCGGGCCAGCCGGCGCGACGCTGATCTTGGCCGGCGACTTCGCCGACGATCCGATCGCTGTGGCGGAGCGCTGCCTCGGCTCGTGGCAAAACGATGATCAGCAACGGGTCATGATCGAAGATCCAAGACCGGCGCCGCGGCGCACGATACTGATCGACCGGCCAGGCGCGGTCCAAGCCGACGTCCGGTTCGGCAGCTTTGGCATCGACAGACTAGATCCCCGATGGGCAGCGATCAGCATCGCCTCGTACGCGATGGGCGGCGCATTCTTGTCACGGCTGAACGCGGTGCTCCGAGAGGAGAAGGGCTACACCTACGGCGTACGGATGAACCTCGGACCGCTACGAACCGGCGGTTCCTTCGCAGTGCAAGGCTCATTCCGTACTGAGGTCGTCGTCGATGCTCTCGCGATCACCCGTGAGCTGATCAAGGTCGACGGCACGCCGTTCAGCAGCCAAGAGGTCAACGACGCTGTTGCGTTTTTCACCGGCGTCTCTCCCCTGCGGTACGCGACCGCAGAGGGTGTGGCTGATCAAGCTGCCGCTCAAATTCTCGCCGGACTCCCCGACGACTATGTCGACAGGAGTTTGGCGCTGCTGCGTTCGGTGTCGCCGCAAGATGCCACCGAGGCCTACCGCTCTGTGGTTCATCCAGAGGAGCTGACGCTCGTCGTCGTAGGAGACGCCGAACGGCTCGCCGACCCCATCCGGGCCTTGGGCTTTCCCGACTTGGAAGTCAGAACCTCGACTGCCGACCAGATCAAGCCGTAACCC
>JBKPEY010000240.1:0-4736 GCA_046744405.1 Actinomycetota bacterium | reverse complement strand
GAGATTCGCTAGAACGGATTTCGAGGGTTGCCGGCGCCTAGGTGCTGGTGCGCGGCCTCGCGTTTTGATCTTCGAGCGACTCGAAGGCGGGCCAGGCAGCATCGGCAGGGCGGAGACTCTTGAAACCATCCCGCTCTCGGGCCGTCCACGCAGCGAGTACGCCCGAGACAACCGTCGGATTGTGCAACCGGCCATCGAGGACGGCGTCGACAAGGTCGTCCAGGGATGCCCAGACGGTGTCCATGTGGGCCTCCTCGCCCTCGCGGACGTAACCGTCAGGCCCGTCGACCACATCGAGGTCACGAGCGAGATAGATGCGCAGCGACTCGCCGAGAATCCCGGGGGTGGTGAAGAGGTCGACTAGCACAGCCCAGCTGCGGGCGGCGAGTCCGACCTCCTCTGCGAGCTCACGCTGGGCGGTCGCCAAATATCCTTCGCCTTTCACATCCAGCAGTCCGGCAGGCGGCTCGATCAGCCGATGGCGTACCGGATGCCGATATTGGCGCACCAGAGCCACCCGCTCGTGATCATCGAGCGCGATCACACCGACGGCACCTGGATGCTTGAGGTATTCCCGCGCGATCAGCTCGCCGTCGGGCGTTCGAACTTGATCTTGCACATAGCTGGTGATCTTCCCCTGGGCGAGTACCGCGGTCGAGTCGACCGGCCAGGTGAGCGGCTCATCGGTCAGCTCATCGGGACCAAGAACAATCATCGATGATCGTTTTCGACCGGCAGCCGGGTGGCCAGCTTGCGATCAAGCGCGGCCTCAACCAGACCAACGAAAAGTGGGTGCGGACGCGTTGGCCGCGACTTGAGCTCCGGATGGGCCTGGGTGGCAACGAAGTAGGGATGAACCTCAGTCGGCAGCTCAATAAACTCCACCAGCTTGGCGTCAGGGGACGTGCCGCTGATCACCAATCCGGCATCCACCAGCCGCTCCCGATACGCGTTATTCACCTCATAGCGGTGCCGATGGCGCTCTTGGACGTGGGCTTGCCCGTAACGCTTCGCGACGATGGAACCAGGCAGCAGCTCGGCTGGGTAGGAACCCAGCCGCATGGATCCGCCCAGATCGCCACCACCCTCCAGGATCGCCACCTGCTCAGCCATAGTCGCGATCACCGGATGCGGCGTTTCGGGCGCGAACTCGCTGCTGTCGGCTCCATCGAGACCAGCCATGTGCCGCGCGACCTCGATCACCATGCACTGCAGACCCAGGCAGAGGCCCAAGATCGGAATCTGGTTCTCTCGGGCGTACCGAACGGCCCCGACTTTCCCCTCGACGCCGCGGATTCCGAAGCCACCCGGTATGACGATGCCGTCTACCTCGCTCAACACCCGGGCAGCGCCCTCCCGAGTCTGACAGTCATCCGACTGCACCCAGCGAATCCCGACTCTGGCATGGTTCGCGAAGCCGCCGGCCCGCAAGGCTTCGCACACCGAAAGGTACGCATCGTGAAGATCGACATACTTGCCGACGAGCGCGACGGTCACCTGTTCCTTGGGGTGGTGTACGCGATCAAGCAAGTCATTCCAACGCGTCCAATCCACGTCGCGGAACCGTAGGTCCAGCCGGCGCACAACGTAGGCGTCCAAGCCCTCAGAGTGCAGCACCTTCGGGATGTCATAGATGCTGGGTGCGTCGATTGCTGCCACAACGGCAGACTCGTCGACGTCACACATCAAAGAGATCTTGCGTTTTACCGAGTCGGGAATGTCGCGATCCGAGCGGCATACGACGGCATCGGGTTGAATACCGACCTGGCGCAAGGCGGCAACCGAGTGCTGAGTGGGCTTGGTTTTTAGCTCACCACTAGGGCCGATGTAGGGCACCAATGAGACGTGCAGGAAAAAGACGTTCTCGCGTCCGACGTCGTGCCGAACCTGCCGGGCAGCCTCCAAGAACGGCAAGGATTCGATGTCACCGACTGTGCCGCCGATCTCGTGAATCACGACGTCGATGTCCGGCCCGCCCATGGCCATCATCGATTCCTTGATCTCGTTGGTGATGTGGGGAATCACCTGCACCGTGTCACCGAGATAGTCACCGCGCCGCTCCTTGGCGATCACCGAGGAGTACACCTTGCCGGTGGTGATGTTGGCCTCGCCAGACAGGTTGACGTTCAAAAAGCGCTCGTAGTGGCCGACGTCAAGATCAGTCTCAGCGCCATCCTCGGTGACGAATACCTCGCCGTGTTGAAACGGGTTCATGGTGCCCGGATCGACATTGAGATATGGATCGAGTTTCTGCATGGAGACGCTGAGCCCACGGGCGACGAGGAGGTTACCGAGGCTGGAAGCCGTGAGTCCCTTACCGAGTGAGGAGGCAACGCCACCGGTCACGAAGAGGTGTTTGGTGAATTTCTCGCGGTATCCCACGGGCCTCCAGCTTACGTCGCGGAGTGCTATCTGACGGTGAACCCGCCGGACTCGTCCCAAAAGCCCTTATAGCGCCGGCCGCGGGTGAGTTCGCTGTATACCCGGGCCAGGTCATCGGCTACATCGTCCTCGGTGGGCCAGGTGGCGGCCTGACGCAGTCCCGCTTCGATCAGGCGGCGTCTTTCCGCGGGGTTATCGGCAAGAGCAATGATCTGGCGCGCCGCCTCCTCGACATCGCCCGGAGGAACCAGCATTGCCGCCGACCCAACGAGCTCGTTGATCCCGCCGACCCGGGTACTGACCAGCGGCAGTCCAGCCAGCAGCGCTTCCTGAGCCACGAGCGCCCGGGCTTCCCATGCCGACGTCAGTAGAGCTAGATCGGCTGCAGCGAGCAATGAACCGATGTCATCACTTTGTCCCAGCAAGCGCACCTGCAGCCATTCATTGGTAATGCGGCGTTGCAATTTATCTCGTTCCGGCCCATCGCCGACGACGACAAACCGCAGATCGGGCCTATTGCGTACGGCCGCAGCTATATCGAGCACCATGCCAAGATTCTTTTGTGGCGCAAGCCGAGTGACCGTCAGGATCACCGTGTCATCATCGGCGGCGCCGAGAACCCAACGTTGATCAGTACGACTGGTAGTGGCCGGCGGCACTATCGGTGCTGCTATCGGGGACAGCCGGGTATGGCGGGCTCCCAGCTGTCGCGCCTGTACGACGAGATCGCTGCTTGCAGCCAGGGTCAGATCGGCCCCCATCGCGACCGCCCGTTGCATCTGTCGCGCCGCTGATGGGGCAAGTCCATCGCCCAGCACGGCGTTGTGCCAGGTGACCACGAGCGGCACGCGGTACATCCAGGCAATCGGCAGGCCGAGCCAGCCGGCCTTCAACCCGTGTGCATGCACCAGATCCGCACCCAGAAACCGCCGTGGGCTGCCGAGCGGCCAGACATCGAGACCAAGCTGTTTGAAATGCTGGGCCTCCGCTGTGAGCTTCGGGCAGAACACCCGGATCTGATGGCCGCGCTGCTCCAGTCGAGGTGTGATGCTCGCCACATGACGCCCAATGCCGCCAGTGCTCGCGGTCAGCAGCTGCGCGATCTTCACGATGAGCCCACCTCTGCTGAGGGTGTACGCCGCCGCAACGCCCACATCTGGGCAAGTAGCGAAGGTGACAAAAGTCGCAGCATGGCAGCAAACACTAAGACGCAAAGCGTCGCTACTGCCAATGCGCCCAGTACTGCTACCACCATGCCGACCTCATCGAGGAGCGATGAGCAAGCCGCCCCGAGTCCCCCAGCCAACATGCCCGCCGCCAGCCCCACCAGCATTGGTCTTCCCAGCCCGACGGCAGCCATCCCAGCCCGCCGCAACAACAGCCAGCCTGCGAGAGCGCCCACAACCATGCCTAGCGACACGCTTCCAGCCAGCGCTGGGACCAGCCACTCTCCTCGGATCACCACGCGCAGCACGGCAACGCTGATGATCACAGCAGCCCACGCGCTCGCGTTGGCCAGACCAGCCGCCTTGCCGCGGTGCTGGGCGAGCAAAGTACGCGATGACAAGCCCAGCAAAGTGAACCCGACGACCGCCGGCGCAAACCCGACAATCGGCCAGGCCAATGCCTCGGTACGACTCGAGCCAGGCCCCAGAACAAACACCCGCGCCACTGGAACTGCGGTCGCCACCAGCAATGCAGCTCCCAACCACGCCATCACTACAGTCGCCGGACCCGTTTCGGCAAGGACCCGCTCTACCGCGGCAGCGCCCTGTTCAGCCGCTGTCGCCAGCCGCGGAAACGTCAACTGCAGCAACGGAGCCGCCAACACCGCGTACGGGAGTAGGTAAATGGCGTTCGCCCAGGTAAACCGAGTCAGCGCACCTTGATCGCCGGTCTGCTGAGCCGACCAGTTGATCAACAAGACGCTGAGTTGCTGCAACACAAGCCCGACGATCCCGGCAGCCGCAATGGTGATGATCACCGATCGGTCGCCTTCGGCAAACCGCAGTCCAGGCCGCAGCCGTAGCCCGAGCCGGCCAAGAGGTACCACCGTGCAAACGGCCAGCGCCAACACACCCAACGTCGTGCCCCATCCCAGCGCAGCAAGAGCTTGGGCCGTCAGCCCGGTCGGATCATCGTTGGCCGAAGGAACGCTGAGGGCGGCGTAGCTGAGGTAGGCGATGATCACCACCACGCTGGACAGCAGCGGCGCCGCTGCTGCGGCGAGGAACCGATGGTGAGCCTGTAACACCCCGGCGCTGACAACCGCCAGGCCGTACAACCAGACCTGTGGAGTGAACATGACTACGAGTGCAGCTAAAGTGTCGGCGCTGCCAGCACAGTCAGCCTTG
>JBKPEY010000357.1:0-1849 GCA_046744405.1 Actinomycetota bacterium | reverse complement strand
GATCCGCAACTCTTTTGAGGTCGCCTCAATCGCTGTGCAAATGATTGCAGAAGTGGTCTTCCTGCCGTTCCTGCACATGACCCAGAACTTGGTGTCGCAACGGTAGCGGAGTTCGAATTCTGCCTGCCGATACGCGGGCTATTGGCACCCCATTTGACCGAGAAATATCTCGCACTCGCGGGGAATGCGATTTGTGTAAGAACGGAAGAAGAAGATGACGCTTGGCATCTTTGCCGATGACAAGGAAACGACGCTGGAGCTATCTGTCGTCGGCAAAAACGCGGACGAGTCAATACATGATCCCGGTCACCGGGCAGATGTGGAGTCCCCGGAACCCGTCGAATACCTCTTCATCGGCCCACCGCCGGGAGCTCCGCGGCGGCGTGCCCAGCATGCGGCTGGACTAAGTGTCGTCGCCGCTGCCGCGCTCGCAGTATGGCTGCTCGCCGCGAACTCAAGCACGACACCCGTCCGTCAGCGCTCATCTCAAATACCACAGCGCCGCAGCAAGGAGTGCTGGTGTCGAGTCAAGCGAGCACCGGAGGGTACGCGAGCCCTCTTGACCCCTTGGCCGCATACGCTCAGTTCTGCCAGAACAACCCAATCCAGTGCGTTTCGGCGACGCCCGCAGCGCTGCGCGACATCAGTTATGTCCGGTTCTGCCAGAACAACCCCACTCTGTGCACAATTGCGAGACCTAACTAGCCATTAGGACCTGGTTGGTTGCAACTGAGTTGTGTATCCGCAGACGGCCATATCCGACACGCCGAGCGGGAGCAGGATCGGGAGGCCCATGCACCCTCACAGCGTGCCCCGAGGACGGCGAGGCGCTGTCCGCCAGCAGATCAACGGTCAGGTCGCGGAGCCGGGGCTCCGACACGGCTGTGAGACGACCGGGGCCTTGTGCACGAACTACGTCCGTTAGCCGAGCGTCCTATGGATGCACGATCGGCGCCATCGTCGAAAGGATGATCGGGAACGAAAGCAGTCTCCAGTGGTGCAACAAGTGGCAGAGAACTAAAGAACCTCAAGAACCGTCCAGCAGAGGGGGCGGTTCTTTGGTGTGGTGAGGCTTAGTTGCCGGCGCTGCGGTACTGCGCGAGTACCGAGGCGGGTACACGCCCACGGCTGGAGAGCTCGATGCCATTGGAGGCAGCCCAGGCACGGACCGCTTTGAGATCGACGGCAGAGCTTGCCTTGCGGCTCGTCGAGCGCCTCCCGCTCAGCTTGCGCGCCTTGCTGATGTAGCCGTCGAGAGCCCCCCGTAGCTTCTTGGCGTTGGAGTCGCTGAGGTCGATAGCATAAGTAGTGCCATCGATGCCAAATTCAATGGTCTCTTCGGCTTGTGAGCCATCAACATCGTCCTGGAGAAGAATGATTGTCCTGCTTGCCATTGGGTTCCTTCCCCGTTTTGGGTCTGCTGGATAAGGGTCATAGTACTCAAGAAATTTCCGCTGTCTACTCCGCAGTAACATGATTACCGTCAGGTATTGAGTACAGCAATTGTCTCGAATTGTGTGAACTCCTAAGTAATGCGGTTAGGCATCCGACAGCTTGTAGGTGCCAGGGTTGAGTGCTATGCCGGTACGGGGAAGTGCGCGTACGAGTTAGCTTCTCTCTAGAGGACGTGCTGGCGTTGACAATGGAAACCAGAGGGCAAGCCGCCGGCCAATACCAGACGCAGAGCCCTTACCGGACGACGTCAGCATTTTGACCTGGGTGCCAGACGGTTGGAAAGCGGATCCAACCGCTCGGGCGCGTGCGATCGCCCGGTTGCGGGGTCTGCGCGAGGCGCTCAGCGCGGAAGCCGGTTCACCATCACAATCCATCGACGAATCGCTGCTTGCTG
>JBKPEY010000501.1:0-3173 GCA_046744405.1 Actinomycetota bacterium | reverse complement strand
ACCCAACTTTCGTACGGCATCAGTTACCTATTTTATTTAGAGCTGCTCGCGCATCGCGCGCATGGATCCGCCTACTTCGTCGTCACTTGCAGACGAAAAACGTGTCTGCTCGCTCCTCCTCAGCACGGCGGGCGCGCGATTCCCGACGCTCGCAGCTGAGTCACTCCCGATTCCCGTGTGGCACGCTGAACAGATGGATCCGTGGAGCATCGGACTCATTGTGTTGATCGTTGCGGGGCTCGCGGCGATCGTCTTCGGTGCTCTGTGGGATCGCCGCCGCAACAAGCGGCGAGCCGCCGAGATGCTTGCGCCGCCAAAGCGGACCATCCCGCGCTTCAAGCCCGACGCACCGGCACCGCATTATCTGTCCGACCTGCAAGCCAGGCGCCGACCGGAGAACGCAGCGCCGACTGATCTTAGTGAAGCTGAGCGCCAGACCATCAGCCGACAGCTTGCCGATCCGAACACCGTCACCGTGGATGCCGGTTACGCATCCCGCGATTTCATCACCGACTCCAGGTCGGGCTGGGCGATTCTGGAGCAGCCTGCGGTACTGGTGTGTGGTGACGCCATCGAGACGTTCCGCGAGCTGCTCGGCACACTGGAGAAGTTGATCTTGAGCAAGAGGCCGCTTGCCGTTGTCGCGCCCGCCATCGCGCCTGATGTGCTGGCGACGTTGGAGGTGAACACGATCAGACAGACCATGCGGCTGCTCGCCGTGATCTGTGACGAGGCCCGCCTCGGCACGATCGCAGCCGCCTGTCAGGCGTTGATCATCGATCGATCTGATCGGCAAGCCGGCTACCTCCGGCCAGATCAACTCGGCAGCTGTGAACGCTGGATCAGTACCGACACATCGAGTCATCTGGTTGTCACCGCGGAGCAGAAACAACAATCCGTATGACGGCCAAGAGCGCGGTAGCCCCGACAATCGCGATCGACGAGCACACAGGTGGATGGGGATACCTTGCCGCGCTAACTCCGATCATCTTCGGCACCACCTATCTGCTCACCACCAATTTCCTGCCGCCCGGCCGTCCACTGCTGGCGGGGCTGATGCGCTCCCTGCCCACTGGACTGGCCTTGGTCATCGGCAGCCCGATTCCGCCGCGTCGCTGGATGGCTCGCTTCTTCGTCCTCTCGGTGCTTTACGCCTCCGGACTGTTTCCTCTGCTCTTTCTCGCTGCGTACCGGCTGCCGGGCGGGGTGGCGGCAGTGATCAACTCCCTGAGCCCGATACTCGTCGTGGTGATCTCTGTGCCGCTGCTCGCTACTCGGATTCGTGGCATTCAGATCATCGCTGGCATCTTGGGCGCGGTCGGTGTCGCATTGTTGGTGCTGCGGTCGGATGCCCGGCTGGATGTCGTTGGCCTGATAGCCATGGGTGGCGCGGCGGCCATGTTCAGCGTGGCCACAGTGCTGACCAAGCGTTGGGGCCGACCAGAAGGCATGACCGCCATCGGCGTCACCGGCTGGACCTTCCTGTTCGCCGGGCTCACGCTGCTGCCTGTCACGTTGCTCATTGAAGGACTCCCCAACCATCTCACCGCGCGCAATATCGGCGGACTCATCTATCTCGTGCTGATCAGCGGGATTGTGGCGTACGCGCTTTGGTTCTGGGGTTTGCAGCGACTGTCCGCCAGCGCAGTCACCTTTCTCACCTTGCTCAACCCGGTCACAGCAGCGCTGCTGGGCTGGGTCGTGCTCGACCAACGGCTCAATGCGTGGCAGCTCTTCGGCGCCTTTCTCATTCTCATTTCGGTAGTACTCGGCCAGCCGGGAACCTTCGACCGGCGACGGCGACGACGATCCCCACTACCATCGCGAGTGTGAGCGCGCCGACGCAGCACGGTGACCGTCGTTGGCCACGCCGTGTGTACGCGGCGGGCTCGGAACCGGATCCGCGATTCACCTTCGCGAATGAACGCACTTTTTTGGCTTGGATCCGAACCGGCCTCGGTTTCCTGGCTGCGGGCGTAGCAATCGCGGCGGTCGCACGGTGGACCGACCGCCTCGGCCTGGAGATCCGGCTCGCTTCTGCTGTGCTGGTGCTTTGCGGACTGGCATGCGGAATTGGGGCATTTCGGAGATGGATGGCAAATGAGCGAGCCATGCGGCTCAATGAACCGCTGCCCTCCTCACCGCTGCTCGTCGTGTTGACCGCAATCCTGGCCGTCATCGGGATCGTCGCGTTGATCATCGTGGGGTTCGGATGACGCTCGGACCATGGGATCCGGGACTGCAGAACGAACGGACAGGTCTAGCTTGGCAGCGCACCATGCTGGCCGGTCTCACCTGCGGCCTGTTGGTTGCCCGGCTGCTGGCGTCGATCTCGTTGACGGTCGCAATCATCATCGGATTGTTGGCGCTGCTGTGTACTGCCGGTCTGGGCTATGTTGCGATACGACGTTTCCGGTTGAACAGCATGGCCATCCATCGCGAAGAAGCGCTCGGCGACGGCAAAGCAAACGCCTTGATCAGCATGCTGGTCGTGACCACCGCGCTGGCTGGCTTGCTTTACATCGCCGTTGCCTGAGGGAGTCAGCCATAGCCGAGTTCGTGGAGGCGTTTGTCATCGATCCCGAAGTGGTGGGCGATTTCGTGGACGACGGTGATCCTGATCTCATCGATCAGCTGGTCGGCGGTCTCGCAGATCGCCAAGATCGGATACCGGAAGATCTGAATGCGGTCAGGTAGGCCGGTGTAATACTGCCCGCGCTCAGTGAGCGGAATACCTGAATAGAGCCCGAGGATGCCGGGCAGGTCAGGCGGCGGATAGTCCTCCACCAAGATCACACAGTTGTCGATCAACCTCGCCAGCTCAGCCGGAATCTGGTCCAAGGCCTCCGCCACGTGCTCCTCGAAGTCCTCAGCGGACATATGCATGCCAGGCGGGCTCACAGGCGAAGCCTAAACAAGGCGACAAGAGAGCCGAGTGTCCTCGTAAAACATTGAATTACATCATTGAAGTTTTCCCCATACGCCGTTTAACGCTTGAAGTTATAAATGTGACGCAGTTAAAGTTCTGCGCAGTTTGAGGTTTTTGTGATTTTTGTGACTGAAGTGATTTACCTCTTCCCCTCACTGGAGGTCGCACCCCATGCGCCGAACCCTGATCAAAGTGCGAGCCGCTGCTGCACTCGTCACAGTGGGCGTGATCTTCAGCGTGATCT
>JBKPEY010000531.1:0-1508 GCA_046744405.1 Actinomycetota bacterium | reverse complement strand
CGATGCTCGGCTGGGGCCGCATCAGTTGGCTGTGTCATGGGCACATTCTTACCTAGCCTGCGCAGCGGAGTGGTTCGCCCTGGAGATCGTATAGATCGTGTACGGGAAGTTGCGCTCGCCTCGCGATGTGTCGATGACATGTTGCTGTGTCGAAGCTGCAATCCGTTGCAGCAGGGCTAGCAGCGCTGGCGCAGGATGCTGGCACCAGATGGCGAGAGTGCCACCAGCCGTGAGCTGACCGTACGCCGCGCGAAGGGAGGCCGCCGTGTAGAGCTCGCGATTCACCTCGTGGATCAAGAAGTCCGGTCCGTTGTCGACGTCGAGCACGATTGCGTCCCAGGGGCCAACGGGTTCGGCGGACGTGCCCTTTAACACGAGCCTGACGTCTCCGGCGTACAGACGGACCCGTGGATCGGCGGCAACCGCTGCAAGGGTTGAAGTGGCGCCCTGGTATGCCCAGTCGATCAGGCACTGCTCGATTTCGACCACGTCGATCCGGTCAACCTGCTTGGCCGCAACCGCAGCGACCGTGTAGCCCAAGCCCAGCCCGCCGATCAGCACGCGCTCCGCGTGGTGGCGCGGCAGCGCGAGTTCGGCGAGTAGACGCTCGGTTGAGGTTTCGCTGCTATCCATGGCGAAGGCGCCGTTGATGATCAGTTCCTCAACGCTGCGTCCCTCATGGACGCGACGTCGCAGCACGACTTCCCCTCGAGTGCCGGCACCCCGCCCTACCGTTTTGAGCGTCTCCATTGGGCAACAGTCTCCCAAATGCTCTTGGTGTGCTGAGGCGCGCGGAGCGAGCGTCAGCGAGCGGAGCAATCGAACTTGTTGTGGTCTGTGAAAATTGGAACGTGGCACGTCCGACAAGGCAGTCAACGGTTGGCGACATGATCCGCTCGCTCGCCTTGCTCGTCATTCCGCTGGCGGTGATCGCCGTCATCTTCACCAATCTGCCCGACGATCATCCCGTCAAAGAGGTGGACTGGAAGCCGGTGCTGGCCACAGCGCGACAGGAAGCTCCGTACCAGGTCCTCGCACCAACCAACCTGCCCGACGGCTGGCGCGCCACTCGCGTGGCTTGGGTTCCACAAGGCAGGCCGTACCTGAACGGCGAGGCTTCACCGCGCAATCTCTGGCAGCTCGGCTTTCTGACTCCCGACGATGCATTCATCGATCTGAATCAGGGTGATGTGCAACCCCAGGACATGGTTGATCAGCAGTCACGCGCCGGTACACCGGACGGCAGCAGCGTTGTCGCGGGCCGGACATGGCAACGGCTGGTCAGTCCCGACGGGCGAACAAGGTCGCTGGTGTTGGGCAGCCCAGATGTCACTACCGTGGTGACGGCTGATCTGCCCTACGAGGCCTTGGAGGCCTACGCCTCGACGCTGTCGAACAGCGGCTGACAACCGGGGGAGCTTAGCTCTCGTTCGCTGCCTGCTCCGTCTGCCGAGCAGCCTCGATCTTTGCCTTGGCACCGTCGAGCCAGGCCTGGCAGATCGCGGCCA
>JBKPEY010000509.1:0-5702 GCA_046744405.1 Actinomycetota bacterium | reverse complement strand
GCGCCGGGCCTTCAACCAGGGCTGGTCGACCGCGGAAGTGCAACAGTGGCTGGAGCGGCACTCGACGACCGGCGTCCCGCAGCCGCTGCTCTACCTGATTGAGGATGCCGGCAGGCACCACGGAAGTATTCGGGTTGGTCCCGTCGGTTGCTATGTACGAATGGCTGATCAGGCACAGGCCGCGGCGCTGCTTGCTCACCCCGCTGCGGCTGACCTAGGACTTCGGGCGGTCGCGCCCGGCGTATTGGTGGCTGCCGTTGATGAGCAGGAGATTCTCCCGTTGCTTCGCGAGCTCGGGCATTCCCCGGCCGTGGAGAACAGCGCTGGTGAGCTGATTGTCAGTCCGCCCGCTCGGCGAGCCCCAAAGCACCTGGTAGCGGCCACAACCGTAGCGTCACCTGGCCAGGTGGCTGAGGCGTTGCTGGCGCACGAACGCCGTCATCGGGTCTCCATGCAGCGGACCGGTCAGAGTGGCCGAGGCACGCGTCTTGGTAACCGCCCCCAGACCCTCGCCAGGTCCATAGAATGAGCGGATGCATGCCGTCACGATCAGGCGACTGATCGTCTTCGGCGTATGCGCTCTCGGTGTGGGATCTTTGTATCTGGTGCCTGGCGTCGCGCGCTCACCGGAACAGATCAGGCGTTCCGGATTGAATGAAGAGCCGACGAATAGTGTGGCCGGCATTCGGCGGCCAGATTCAGAAGAATCCGCCTCGAGCACCGGTGCCCGGACTTCGGTTCCAGGAAATGAGGAAGCACCTGGCAAGACACGGTCGGGCGCAGACCCCTCGCAATCAGCGGCGACGCGCGCCAAGGACAGCTCAGACGAGGTCGACGGTCGCCCCCTGCAGAAACGTAGGACCGACCAACCCAAGGCCCGCAAGGATTCCGAGCCTCCCCAGCCGGTCTCTGATCTTGAGCCGTTGAAAGTCTCCCCCAAGCAGCTCACGATCAACTGGTCCGCAGCCACCGACAATGTCGCGGTGATCGGCTACCGCATCTGGCTCAGTGGCTTCGAGGTGGTGACCACGGCGGACACCAGAGCGCGGTTGCGCTGGTTCAACGATGACGGCGGCCAACACGTCGTACAGATCCGTGCCGTCGACGCCGCCGGTAATCAAAGTCGGAGTTCGCCGACGCTGGTAGTCACCCGGCCTTCAACCGAACCGACCGATACACCCACGCCAGAGCCTCCCGACTCACCGACGCCGCGCGACGAACCGAGCCATCCCGGTGGCCAGTCCGTGGAGTCCTCGAGTCGTATGCCGACTGAGGAGGACTCGACTCGTACGCCGACTGAGGAGGACTCGACGAACGAGGACGAGCACCGCTGATGGCGGCGCCGTTCGAGGGCCAGGGCCCACTCGTCGTGCAGTCTGATCGTACGTTGCTGCTCGAAGTTGATCATCCGGCCGCTGATGCCTGCCGCATCGCAATCGCGCCATTCGCGGAGCTGGAGCGAGCGCCCGAACACATCCACACTTACCGGCTGACGCCGCTGGGGCTGTGGAACGCCCGAGCCGCCGGTCACGACGCCGAGCAGGTAGTCGACACGCTGCTGACCTACAGCCGTTATCCAGTGCCGAACGCGCTGCTCGTCGACGTCGCCGAGACGATGGATCGTTACGGGCGGCTCCGGATCGAGAAACACCCGACGCATGGTTTGATCTTGATCAGCAGCGACCGGGCAGTACTGACCGAGGTACTGCGCAGCAGCAAGATCAAAGGACTGGTCGGGAGCCGCATCGACGAGGACACCGTGGTCGTCCACCCGTCCGAACGCGGGCACCTCAAACAAGTCCTGCTCAAGCTCGGCTGGCCTGCCGAAGACCTGGCCGGTTATGTCGATGGCGAGGCGCATGCGATCAGCCTCAACCAGCGCGGCTGGACTCTGCGGCCCTACCAAGGTCAGGCAGCCGATTCCTTTTGGCACGGGGGATCTGGCGTTGTCGTGCTGCCGTGCGGTGCTGGCAAGACGATCGTCGGCTGCGCCGCAATGGCCCAGGCTAGTGCCACGACGTTGATCTTGGTCACCAACACGGTGGCGGCTCGGCAGTGGCGTGATGAGTTGATCAAGCGAACGACATTGACCGCCGATGAGATCGGCGAGTACTCCGGTGCGAAGAAGCAAATTCGGCCGGTCACCGTTGCGACATATCAGGTGATCACCACCAAGCGCGGCGGCATCCATCCTCACCTAGAGTTGCTCGACGCACGAGACTGGGGCTTGATCATCTACGACGAGGTGCACCTGTTGCCGGCGCCGGTCTTCCGGATGACCGCCGGCCTTCAGGCCCGTCGGCGACTCGGCCTGACGGCCACACTGGTCCGCGAAGACGGCCGAGAAGGAGACGTGTTCTCTCTTATCGGACCGAAACGCTATGACGCGCCATGGAAAGACATGGAGGCCCAGGGCTACATCGCACCAGCCGACTGCATTGAGGTCCGGGTGACTCTCAATGAAACCGAGCGGATGGCATACGCCGTAGCTGAACCCGATCAGAAGTACCGGCTCGCATCCACAGCGGAGTCCAAGACCGATGTCATCGTGGACCTCGTGTCGAAGCATCGCGGTACGCCGACCCTGGTGATCGGGCAATACGTTGATCAACTTTCCGATCTCGCAGCGCGACTGGACGCGCCCTTGATCACCGGAGAGACCACGGTACGGCGCCGCGAGCAGCTCTATGAGGCATTTCGCTCGGGAGAGATCGAACTGCTGGTGGTAAGCAAGGTGGCAAACTTCTCCATCGACCTGCCGTCGGCCCAGGTCGCCGTTCAAGTCTCAGGTGCCTTCGGCTCCCGCCAGGAGGAGGCGCAGCGGCTCGGCCGGCTGCTGCGGCCCAAGTCTGAAGGGGTCACTGCCCGCCTCTACGCCGTGGTCGCTCGAGACACCGTGGACACCGACTTCGCGGCGCACCGTCAGCGGTTCCTCGCTGAACAGGGATACGCCTACCGCATCATGGACGCCGAAGACGCGCTCGCGGCGGAATAGCGCACTCCCGATCGACGACGTTTCTCCGCACACGGCCACGAACGAAGCCATCCTGGGCCGACTCCGCCAGCATTCGTGGCTTTGATACGGAAAACGTGACGGGCCGGGCGCGTACGCTCGGTGGGCGAGGAGGCACTCATGGCCGACGATCCCGTTAGGAAACGCAGGCGCCGAGCCGCCAAGCGGATTGAGCGGCAGCGCCGCAAGGCTCTTACTACCCCGTCCCGCAGGGCTGCCGAGGTTCCGCGATCACCCGCCCAAACGCCGCGTGAACAGCGTGGCCCTGGTTTCCCAGACGTGCCGCCGCCTCCTCCGATGTGGCCCGATGATCTTGAGGGCGGCGCGGGCGTACGCGAGCCACGCCGGCCCTATCCCTCGATGCCTGCCGGAGCACTGGAACTCGACGTCCCGGAGTCGCAGTACTTGGAGATGTCCGCCGAGCCGGCATGAGCATGTTCTCTGAAGCCGAAATTGCCTACCTGCAGAGCAACTCCATGGGCCGGCTCGCCACCATCGGCACCGACGGCAGACCACATCTGGTTCCGCTGACCTACCGCTTCAACGCCGATGAGGATGCGATCGATATCGGAGGCGTTGATTTTCCGAACACCAAAAAGTGGCGCGACATTCTGCACAATCCGCACGTTGCATTCCTGGTGGACGACGCTTCGCCCGCCGGCGCCCATGCCATTGAGATTCGCGGCGATGCGGAGCCGCACTCGAGTGGCGGTGAGTTGATCAATCCACGGTTTCCCAACTTCAAGCCGGAGTTCGTCCGAATACGACCGCACCGCGTTATCAGCTGGGGAATCGAAAGTGAAGGTTTCTTGCCCTACGCCCGGACGGTGCGTTGACTCGAACGCCTAGGTCACATCGAGAACGGTGGACTCCTCTTGGGTACCAAGATCGATTGGCCACACGTCCGGCTCACCGGCCAGCGACCAGAGCTCGACCAGCTCGTGTGGCCAGATCCAGTCATCGGTATGGCGAAGATCGTCATGGCTCCACCAGCGATGCCCGAGCAGGGTGAGGCGCTCGTCAGGAGTGTGGGAAGAGATGTCCACCTGGAATGGCGACACCATGGCCAAGAAAAACGACTCGTCCTGCTCGATGACCAGGTCGGAGTAGCCGTGAACGACATGTCTGGTGGCAATGGGTCCCAGCAGCTCGTTCTCATCTAGCCGATAGCCGGTTTCTTCGGCCACCTCGCGGATGGCCGCGTGAACTTCAGTCTCACCGTCGTCGACACCTCCGCCCGGAGTAGTCCACCAGCTGGTGCCTGGAACGCCGGGATCACTGTCCTCGAACAGCAGCGTGCGATCATCATTGATCATGATCACGCGCACGGTGGCGCGAGATTTCCGCGGGCGATCCGCCGGGTCTGCAACCGGTATGTAGCTGCGCTCGGTATCAGAGGAAGACACGGCCTACACCTTACGAGCAAGCTCGATCGCGCGCAGGCACACCCCGATGTGCCTCCTTGCGAAAATCCATGGACTTGTCCCGATCTGCCGGGTAGCGTGGCTTCTCGCTCCCCACACTCGCCGATCTAGCATCGGAGTACCCTGGCATGCCTGAAACCGCCGCCGACATCCTGGCGCGGGAACGCACTCATCTCCAAGAATCCCGAGCAGCGCTCGAGCGGATGCGCAAACATGCAGCCAGTCTTGAGGCGTTTGGCGGCGATCATGTGTCGACCGAGCACCTCAAACAGGCGCTGTACCGGCGCATGAAGGCCCTCGAAGACGATCCGACAGTCCCGCTGTTCTTCGGCCGGCTGGACTATGACATCAGTCTCGGAGCGGAGCAGGAAGAGATTCTCTACATCGGCCGCCGACATGTCACCGGCGAGGCCGGCGGCGAGCCGCTGGTGATCGACTGGCGTGCCGGGATGTCACGGCCGTTCTATCAGGCACGACCTGGCGAACCTATGGGGGTCCGGCTGCGCCGACGCTTCGGTTTCTCGCACGGTCAGCTCACCGCATACGAGGACGAAGATCTCACCGGCGCTGCCGAGGTGCCCCAGTCGTTGATCATGGAGTCGGAGATCGAGCGGCCGCGCACCGGTCCGATGCGCGACATCGTCGCCACCATCCAGCCGGAACAAGACAGCATCGTGCGCGCTGGCCTGGACCAGTCACTGTGCATTCAGGGCGCGCCGGGCACCGGGAAGACCGCGATCGGGCTGCATCGCGCGGCCTATTTGCTGTACGCGTATCGCGATCAGCTTGCCCGCTCCGGGGTCCTTGTCGTCGGGCCGAACGACAGCTTCTTGTCCTATATCGCCGACGTGCTGCCGGCCCTCGGTGAGATCGATGCCGCACAGACGACAGTAACCTCCCTGGTCTGCGGGGCGCATGGCATCACTGTTCGCGGGCTCGACGACGTTCCCGCGGCACTGATCAAGGGCAACCCACGGATGTCTGAGGTGCTGCGGCGAGCAGTGTGGAGCCATCTCGCCACTCCGACCACGCCGTTGGTAGTGCCGCGTGGTGCCTATCAATGGCGGGTTGGCGCGTACCTGACGGCCGAAGTCGTCGATGAGCTGCGGCAACGCGGCGTACGGTACGGCGCCGGGCGCGCGATGCTGCCGCAACGGCTGGCTCACCAGGTGCTGCTGCGGATGGAGGCGGCCGGTGAGTCACCCGACGATCGGGTCCAGGATGCAGTTGCCCGCAGCAAGCCCGTCCGGGCGTACACCGATGCC
>JBKPEY010000015.1:0-4499 GCA_046744405.1 Actinomycetota bacterium | reverse complement strand
CCTCCTCACGCGCGGCATTTGCAACGGCTGTAGTAAATCCGGCATCCGGATTAGCGGTATCCCGTTCCACGAGCTCAATGGCGATCATCGCTCCGCGGCCTCGCACATCACCAATCCGGTTGTCCTCAGCCTGCAGGCGATGCAGCCGACCCAGCATGATTCGCTCGATCTCACGGGCGCGGGCCACAAGATGGTCGGCCTTAATGGTCTCGATTGCTGCCAGCGCGGCGGCAGATGCGACTGGATTACCGCCGAAGGTTCCACCAAGACCTCCGACGTGCACTGAATCCATGATCGCGGCTCGTCCGGTGACTGCGGCGAGCGGCAGACCACCCGCGATTCCCTTCGCGGTCGTGATCAAATCGGGCGCTACGTCGAACAGTTCACAGGCAAACATGGCGCCGGTGCGAGCGAAGCCAGTCTGAATCTCGTCAGCTATAAAAACCACGCCGTTGGCCTGGCACCAATCTGCCAAGGCCGTCAGAAACCCGTCGGCTGGCACGATAAATCCGCCCTCGCCTTGTATCGGCTCGATGATGATTGCGGCCAGATTGCCGGTGCCGACCTGCGACTCGATCTGATCGGTGGCTCGCCGGGCGGCAAGTTCGCCGTCCATCAGCTTGTCGTCGCGATAGGGATACGACAGCGGGGCGCGATAGACCTCGGGGGCGAACGGACCGAAGCTGTGCTTGTACGGCATGCTCTTCGCGGTCAGCGCCATAGCCAGGTTCGTCCGGCCGTGGTAGGCGTGATCAAATGCGACGACCGCCTGCTTCTTGGTGTACGCCCGGGCAATCTTCACCGCGTTTTCGACCGCTTCGGCACCGGAATTGAACAGGGCGCTGCGCTTCTCATAGCTGCCTGGTGTCAGCGAATTGAGTTGCTCGGCGACCGCGACGTAGCCCTCGTACGGGGTGATCATGAAGCAGGTATGGGTGAACTGCTCAACTTGATCTTGCACAGCCGCAACCACCCGAGGGGCACTGTTGCCGATCGTGGTTACGGCAATGCCGGACCCGAAGTCGATCAAGCTGTTGCCATCGACATCAACGACCACACCACCACCAGCAGCCACGGCAAAAACCGGCATCGTGGTACCGACGCCTCTGGCGACAGCGCCGGTCTTGCGCGCCATGAGCTCCACGGACCGCGGACCCGGAATTGCAGTCTTCAAAATTCGGCGCTGCTCCAGTTCAGCCATGGCCGCATTCTAAATTTTCAGGGAAACTCATCCCATGAGGCGCCGCACCGTCGATCTTTGGTCACCGGCGATCGGAGCGTCTGGATCCGTTATTGCCTACGGGCATTGGGGTCGTCCGGTCCTAGTCTTTCCGCACGAGATGGGCCAGGCGGATGACTTCGAATCGTGGGGGATGATCGAGGTTGTTGCCAATCTCATCGACGGCGGCGGGGTCAAGCTCTACTGCGTGGACAGCTACGACTCACAGAGCTGGTCCAATAAGCAGATTCCGCTGGAAGAACGGGCTCACCGGCACGGCGCGTACGAGTCGTGGATCGTCGATCAGGTAGTGCCATGGATTTTTGACGACTGTGGCGGACCGGCACACATCCTTACCACAGGAACCAGTCTGGGTGCCTTTCACGCTGCGAACTTTGCCCTGAAACGTGCCGATCTTTTTCCGCAGGCGCTCTGCATGTCCGGCATCTATGACCTCAGCTCTTTGTACGGCTGGGGCGAACCCGGTGACGCCATGTACTTCAACACTCCATTGAACTATGTGGCCAATATGCAGGGCGACCACCTGGACTGGCTGCGATCACAGGTGTTCTTGCTGTTGGTGTGCGGACAGGGGATGTGGGAGGACACCACTGGTGCCCTGGTGAGCACCAAGGCTTTCGGGGACGCGCTTGCCAGCAAGGGCATCCCACACGAGCTAGACCTGTGGGGTCATGACGTCGCACATGATTGGCCGTGGTGGCGGCGACAGTTTGCGCACCACCTGCCACGGTTTTGCTGACAAGGTTTTGCTGACAAGGTCAGCTGGCGTACATCTGCAAGTCGGCGGCGAAGCGCTCGGTCATCTCGATCACGGGTTGTAGTTCCGGATGCCGCACCATGATCATTCCGTCGCTGATCAGCACCGCGCGCCAGTCGCGACGTGGCGCGCCGATCGGGAGCAGGTCAACAACCATAACGTGCTCGCCGTATTCGGCCAGCAACTGGTCTAACCCTTCAATGTGGTTGATCCGGCCAGCCCCATGGGCACGTTTGAAGACAGCACCGGAGTTGTACCGGCGTTCGAGTGGCTGTGGCAGCTGGCCGTGGACCACAGCATTCGCCCACGCCACGAAGACATCGTCGTCAGTTGCGTAATTCATCAGATCGACCGCTCGGGCGCCTGGTGGCCGGCCGCCGATCTCGCCGAAAACCGCTTCGCCGTCGGATTTCCGGTACCACTCCATGTGGGTGAAGCCGCTACGGAAGCCCAACGCAGCAAGCACTTCCGCGCCCATCTGACGGCCGCCTTGGAGGTCGGGCACGGTGAGGTCCCGCAACACGATGGAGGCTGGACTGATCCACTCGTGCATCTTCATCTGCAGTGGCCGCGGCCGGTACCACATGATGTTGTCGAACAGGACTGATCCGCCGGCGCAGACCGTGTCGTAGGTGAATTCCTCCCCGTCGATGAACTCCTCGACGCTGACCTCGGGCACGTGCCGCAACAGCGGCAGCACCTCCGCAAGGCCTGAGGCGGAATCCACGCGGTAGGTGTCGGCCGAACCGGCCCCAGCGATCGGCTTGACGATGAGTGGATAGCCAACCTGTTCAGCGGCATCCCACACCGCGGCCACCGTTGTGGCGCTGACATGCCAAGGGGTCCGGATGCCGGCGGCGTCGATCGCCTGTTTCATGCGCTCCTTGTCGCGGAACGGCACAGTCTGCTCCACCGTCATGCCGGGTACACCGAACGACTCGCGGATCCGTGCCGCAAGGATCATGTACGGCTCCCACAGACACTCGACCTGGTCGATGGAGACGTGCTGGGCAAGCCCATGGAGCGCACTCAAAACGGCGCCCTCATCACTGAGCGCCACGTGCTCGTGGTGGGTCAGCGCGTCGCGGGCCGCATCCGGCAGGGCCGACGGTGGTTGGTCACCGACGCCGATGACTGTGGCGCCCACGGCAGCCAGCGCCCGGGTGAAATACGACATCTCCACCGGGTAACCGGGGGAGATCATCACAACGTTCACTGCGCCTCCACAAGCTCCACTCGGATTCGGTTGATGATGAGCTGCAGGGCATCCCGGACGACCTCGGTATTCCGATCCCGCACGATGACGTACCCCTCGCCTTCATAACTTGACGAGGCCGGTTGCCCCAGCTCCGGCAAACGCGACTCGACGACGAGATGTCCGATCTCGCGCTGCAGTTCATCGACCCCATGTACGGCGCGGACCCGGCCGCGACCCTGACCACGCAGGTACGCGGTTCCGGCGGCGTACTGGCGCTCCGGGACTTCGAAGCTGCCAAGGATGACCAGCTCAGCCCAGACCCGGTAGAAGTCCACGTCGTGTACGTAGCCGAGCATCGAGGAGATCTGCGCACCGGGCGGCCGCGCCGCCACCTCCGAGACCGCCACTGAACCGTCCGGTCGGCGAAACCACTCCATGTGGGTCAGCGCGTCACGCACACCGAGGGCCCGCAAGGCCGCCGGCCCTACCTCCCAGATGCCGTCGTACCGCGGGTCATCCAGTTCCCGCGGCAGCAGCACAGTCCACTGAATCCACGGTTGGCGCAGCACCTCCAGCGGCGTCGGCTGGTAGTCGGCAATCGAGGAGAACACCGTCTCGCCGCCAACCGTCACGCTGTCGAAGGTGTGCTCTTCCCCGACCAGGAACTCCTCGAGCAATCCCGGAGCATCCGCGCGCGGCGGAATCGCCTCGAGCCAGCCGCGAAGCGCGGTCAGATCATCGAGCCGGTAGGTCGCCTGCGCTCCGGCACCAGCGGGAGGTTTAGCCACCAGCGGAAAGCCGACGCCCTCGGCGAACGCGTACGCCTCGGAAGCGTCGCTGACAAGCTGGTGGCGAGCACACGGTACGCCTGCCGCGCGAAGCACTGTCTTCATCCGCGACTTGTCCCGTACGTTGAGGGCCGTCTCTACGTTCATGCCGTCGAGGCCGAGCTGGCCACGCGCGTACGCCATGGGCACTTGGAGCTGCTCGAGCGCTCCGACGAGCCGTTCCACAGGGCCGACCTGCTGACTGAGCCCTCGTACGGCGGCAACCAATTGCTGCGGATCGAGCGCGTCATCCACCCGCCAATGCCCGTCGAGGTGCTCCTTCAATTCTGGGGACAACCGGTCGGCCGGCTCCGTGGTGATAACGGCCAGGCTGACGTCGGCGAGCTTGGCGGCGGTCAGAACGAAACGCGCGGTTGCGGGAAGCAGGAAGGGTGCGACGAAGGCGGCGACCACCATGGCCAGGACGCTACTAGGTAGCATGCCCAGCGTGAACGTCGTGTTCATCGAGCCGTCTTT
>JBKPEY010000003.1:0-3036 GCA_046744405.1 Actinomycetota bacterium | reverse complement strand
AGGTACGATCGCGGGCTGCGCGGCGAGCGCCTCCGACGCCATCGGGAAGTCAGCTGTGCCCTTCGCCGCCTGCTATCTCGGCAGCCTGATGGTACTGCTCGCCTTGTACGTCCGGGCCTGGCGGCATGTTCGCGAGGCTCGGCCAACGATTGCGGTTTACCTGATCATCGTGAGTCTCAGCGCCGCGCTATGGGCAGTGTCGTTGGTTCTCCCGGACTCCATCCGCTACACGGTGTGGGCGATCGCTGTGCTGATCTCCGCTGCCGGACCGGTGCTGGCCACTTTGCGGTCGGACACGGCTCCGCTACAGGTGGAGCACCTGCCTGAGCGGTTCGCCCTGCTGGTGATCCTTGTCCTTGGTGAAGCGGTCGGCGGGGCTGCCAGAGGCGTACACGATGCATCCTGGGCCCCGATTGCCATTGCAGTCGGCGCGCTCTCGTTTGCCATCGCCGCCGGCATGTGGTGGATCTACTTCGACGTGACAACGCCGAGCAGTGCGCCAAAGCTGCGGGAAGCAGAAGCGGACGAGGAGGACGTGCAGTCGAGCCCAGACGCTGCCGAGTCCAGCGGACGAGTCTCTGACGCACGCTATGACTTTTTCGTCTACGGCCACCTTCCACTGACCTGCGGCATCGTATTGGCCGGGGTGGGCTTGGAGGAGCTGGCCGTGCACCCGGACAAGGCTGCTCCTTCCGTGGCCAGCTGGGTGTTCGCCTGTGGACTCGTCCTATTCGTCGGAGGCGTGGCGCTGGTGATCAGCGGCACAACCGAGACAGTCCGGACGATATGGCCCTGGCCCATCGCCGCCATCCCGGTCGTTGTGCTAGGCGCCTTTGTCCCGTTTCCCGGCAGTTTGCTGCTGACCGCGACGTACGCCGTCGGAATCCTGTTATTAGCTGCACTGGGCACACGGGCCATCCGCCAGCCCGATACAGCGCTGGGCGGCACAGAGTGAGCCCAGCACGCCAAGCTGGCCGGCCAGCCAGCCGCTAGCTCAGTTCGCCGAGTGGGTGATGTGAGGGAAGTGCCGCAACGCGGAGGCTGGACCGCATCGCGGAGACCGGTGGACATCCTGATCATCGCATCCATGAGTACCCGCTCTGCGATCGCTGATCGGCCAACCGTGAGGCGCAGAACCAAGGTCGTTGCCGACCTCAATTAATGAACCGCAAAAGTAATCCCTCATGTGATTGCGGGATGCACAACTCGGGTACTCCGCGGAGGTGAACGTCGTCGGGTCCCGCCGACTGCCAGCGCATCACAAAGGGACTGATTAATTGTGAGCACAGCACAGCAGGGCAGACAACCAATTCGGTTTGCGGCCGTCGGCTTGGATCATTCACATGCTTTCGGGCAGATCCAGGGTCTTCTTGATCAAGGTTGCCAGCTCGTCGGGTTCAGCTCTGAGGACGCTGACGCTGCGGTTGCGCAGGCGACTCGACGGCGCTGGTCCGAGGTGATGTGGCTCGACGACCCGATGAGCCTGCTTCGTGATCCGTCGATCGATCTGATCGTTACAGCGGCGGTTCCGGACCGACGCTCCACCATCGCGGTCGAGGCCCTGACGAACGGCAAGGACGTCGTCGCGGACAAGCCCGGCTGTGTCACGCTCGAACAACTCGACGAGATCGAGAAGGCGGTCGCGCAGTCGGATCAATTCTGGTCAGTTACGTTCTCGGAGCGCTTCGAGGTGCGCTGCGCGATCAAGGCCGGGCAGTTGGTCAGAGAAGGGCGGATCGGCCAGGTCGTACAGACCTTGGGACTCGGACCTCATCGAGAGGGCGACCGAGCCCACCTCGCCGGTGGTGAGGGTCGCCCGGAATGGTTTTACGACCGGGACCGGACCGGCGGCATCATCACCGACATCGCCAGCCACCAGATCGACCAGTTCTTGTGGTTTACCGGCGCCGAGGAGGCCGAGGTGGTCTCGAGCACCGTCGCCAACTACACCCACCCCGAGTCACCGAAGATGCAAGATTTCGGCGAGGCGACGCTGCGGTCGGCGAATGCCCATGGCTACATCCGCGTCGATTGGTACACCCCGCAAGGCCTGCCGACGTGGGGAGACGGTCGACTGATGATCTTGGGCACCGAGGGCTACATCGAGCTTCGCAAATACATCGACCTGGAGGGTCGCCCGGGCAAAGATCATTTGTTCGTGGTCGATGATCGAGGCACCGAGTACATCGACTGTTCCGACGTTGAGCTCAGCTACTACCCCGACCTGGTCAACGACGTGATCAACCGCACGGAGACAGCATGCCCGCAAAGACACACCTTCGAGGTGATGCGGCTGGCGATTCAGGCTCAGCAGAGCGCCACGATGACAGGGTTCGCCCAGTGATTGATCCCGCTGATCAAGAAAGGCTTCGCGTCGGGATCATCGGATGTGGCTCGATCGCCCGTTCGCATGCTCTCAGTTACCAGGACAACCCGCGTGTCGAGCTGGTTGGCGTCGTCGATATCGACCTCGTACGTTCCGATGCGTTCGCCGCGCAATATGGCACCAAAGCGTACGGCTCCTGGCGTGAGCTCGTTGATCAGCAGCCCGACCTCGTGTCCGTCGCCACCCCTCCTGGCAATCACACCGAGGTCGCCACCGAGCTGCTCGAGTCGGACTGCTCGGTGCTTCTGGAAAAGCCGCCGGCCACCTCGTTGGCCGACATGGATGTTATGGCCGCCGCCGAGGAACTGAGCTCGGGCTCTGTCTACGTGGTGTTCCAGCACCGTCATGGATCGGGCGCGCGTCGCGCGTATCAGCTGTTGCGTACGGGCGCGCTAGGGAATCCACGAGTCGCCGTCTGCGAAACATTGTGGTATCGCCCCGAGAGCTACTTCCTTCCGGATTGGCGCGGCAACTGGGCCGGCGAGGGCGGCGGTCCGACGCTCGGCCATGGCATTCATCAAATCGACCTGCTGCTGCACTTGATGGGTCCCTGGGAGACCCTCGATGCTCGCGCGGCGCGGATCGCTCATCCTGTTGAATTCGAGGACGTGTCGCTCGCAATCGTGACCTTCAGCAGTGGCGCCGTGGGC
>JBKPEY010000635.1:0-20029 GCA_046744405.1 Actinomycetota bacterium | reverse complement strand
CGGACTGCTTCTGGACTCCACCTACTACGAAGGAGGCAAGTGGAACTACTCGTTTCGCTTGCTGCACGACATGAAGGCCCGTATCGATCTTGCCGGAGGCGAGGGCGCATTCATTGACTTGCTCGACCGGTTCTTCGGCTTCGGCGCCGACCCTGTCAAGCAGTTGGGCGAACGGCCAACCGCAGCAGATTTGGCTGCCGGGTACGCGCTGAACCGCTTTGAAGGACTCAATAACGAGCCCGACATGGAAGCGCCCTGGGCCTATCACTACGCCGGACGCCCGGACCGTACGGCCGAGGTAGTGCACGCCGTTGTTCACAATATGTTCGGTTTGGGCCGTGGCGGGCTGCCTGGAAACGACGACTCGGGCGGCCTGAGCTCCTGGTACGTGTGGGCCTCGCTCGGTCTGTTTCCCGTCGCCGGCCAGAGCCTGTATCTGATCAACGCACCGTCGTTCGCCGAATCTCGGATTGCGTTCGCCGATAAGGAGCTACTGATCGAGACGTCCGGGTTCGTCGAGCCGGTACCCGGTGGTCCGACACAGTATGTGCAGTCAGCAACTTTCAATGGAGAAACGCTGGATCGCACGTGGCTGACCGCACGTGAACTGCACCGTGGCGGGCATCTGCGTATTGAGCTTGGGCCGCACCAGACAGGCTGGGCCGCGGCTACCCGCCCGCCGTCAGTTTCGAAAGCGGCTACCAATTTCTCCACTGCCGCCACGGCCGATCCAACTCCGGCTAGCGCAGCGGAGTGAGGCAGACATTGACTCAGACCACGGGGGGTCCGATGGCGAAAGCGTTGAGAAACCACACACCACAAGGCCGCTCACACCAGCGTCGGCTGATTATCGTCGTTCGCGCCGATCCAGTGATTTGTGGACACTCAGGTGAGGCGCGAAATCTGGCCGAAGTCGCGCTTGACCGCGGCTTCACCGAGGTCCGGATCGTTACCTGGCCCTTGGCTTTGCTGGTGACCTCCGGCCTACCCCTCAAGCCACTCGACGGCGTGCTGCCGTACAGCAAAGGCATTGAAGTTGAACGCCCGGAACCGGTCGGTGACTACAAAGTGCCTGACGGGCGCCACCTCGCTGGGATGACCGGACGTCTCGTCGAGCTGTTCACCGACGGCGTGCCCACGGTCTGCATGTCTCTCTACCTCAGTCCGCACACACTTGCCGTTTCCGATGCATTACGCGTCGCACGCTCCACCGGTCTGCCGGTTCCCGTGGCAACGATCGCCGAAGCGGTCGGCTCCGACGTCACGAATGTGGTCCGCTCCTGTGCTGGCGACGGACGCTTCGGCGCCGCCGCGCAGGTGCTGTCGGCCTATCTGAACAGCGATCTGCCAGTCGCAGTCTCGGAGTACACCAAGGAGTTGGTCATCTCCTCCGCTGCGGAGATCGACGCCCGCCACGGCACGTGCTTTGCCGAACAATGCCGGCAGCAGGTCGGGATTTCTTATCCGGCGATCAATACGGCCGACTATCTGAACATCAGCCCGGAAGCAACAACGAAAGTGCTCACCCGGAGAGGACTGATGCGCGATGGCTATGTGCTGTTCCTCTCCAGACTGGCCCGCGCCAAGGGCGTCGATGACTTGATCACCGGATTTACTGCCAGCCCGGCGTGCAAGGAGCTCCGGCTTGTGCTCGCCGGCAATGGACCCGAGGCTCAGCACCTGCGGGAGCTCGCCGCAGCGACGCCGGCGTCGAGCCGGATCAGCTTCCTCGACGATGTCGATGACGACGAGAAGCCACACCTGATGGTTGGCTGCGCGGCCTTCGTACTGCCCAGCAAACCGCGGCCCGAGTTCGTCGAGACCTTCGGAATCGCGCTGGTGGAAAAGATGCTTGCGGGTGGAGGACCAGTGATCACCACCCTTACCGGCGGTATCGGCGAAGCCGTTGGCGACACAGCCATGATCGTCCCGGTCGACAGCCCACACGCGATCGCCGACGCGCTGGACTTGGCGGTCACGATGCCGAGCAATGAGCAAGCGGCGATGGCGGAGCGGGCTCGTGCGCATGCTCTGCAGTTTGACCGTACGCACGTGTTCGACCGACTGCTTGGCCGGCTGACCGAGGTGACCGAGCGGCAGTTCAGCCCTATCTGAGTTGTTAAGCCGCCGGCTTCTGCCACACCGAGACGTGGCTCGTACTGTCGCTGGTGAATGGCTCACGTTTCCAACCAGCCCAGCGATCCCGCAGCGACATTCCCGCGAGCCGGGCCATCAGGTCCAGCTCTGCCGGCCAGACATAGCGAAACGGTGGCGTAAACACCTCGAGCTTGCCGTTCACGACCCAGTAGTGGTGCGAAACCAAACCCTGGGACGCAATGTCGTATTCGTCGAAGCCAAGCCTGGTATCGCTCACCGTGAATGCCCGAACCGTCTCACCGGGTGGCAGCCGTTGCAGGTCCGGCACGCTCACCTCGATCACGAAGCAGCCACCCGGCGCAAGATGCGCAGCGACATTCGAAAAACAGGCGACCTGATCATCCTGTGTGGTCAGATTCATGATCGTGTTGAAGACCAGGTATGCGACCGAGAATCGCCCCGGCACGGTGGTTGTCGCAAAGTCGCCGATGGTCACCTCGATCTGCTCTGCGCCGGGTTTTGTTCGTAGCCTGGCCACCATCGCCTCGGACAGATCAATGCCGTGTACGCGAATCCCACGCTGGGCGAGCGGGAGCGCGATCCGACCGGTACCAATTCCCAGCTCGAGCGCCGTACCGTCGAAGGCCAGATCGGCTAGTAGATCGACAACTGGCTCAACCACAGCACTGTCGAACATGTCGGCGGCCGTCTCGTCGTACCGCTCGGCAATACGTTCGCCGAAATAGTCCCTGGACATAACGCCACTCTGTCAGACCAGACAATCGGTTTTGACTTTCCAGGACGGCCAAATGAGAATGGTTCTCATGTCCGTTAGTGCTCGACGAGTGAGCTTGCTTTGCTGCATGCTCATGTTGTTGGTAGCAACGGGATGCGTAAGCGCCGGACCGGCAAGTTCGGCAAGCACTCGTAATGGACTCACAGTCGTCACGGGGTTCTATCCGCTGCAGTTCGCCGTGCAGCGTGTGGCGGGCGTCCAAGCCGCAGTCATCAACCTGACGCAGCCTGGCGCCGAGCCACACGACTTAGAGCTCAGCCCTCGTCAGGTTGCGAACCTGACCACGGCCAGCTTGGTGATCTATGAAAAGGGCTTCCAGCCAGCAGTCGATGAAGCCGTACGACAAAGCGAAAACCAGCAGGTGATCGACACTACAACCATCGTCCCGTTGCGCCCGTTGGCACTGACCGGTGGTGATGATCTTGACGCGGAACGCCGGCCCGGCAATCGAGACTCCGCTCTGGATCCGCACGTATGGCTTGATCCGACCGCCCTCGATCGGATCGCGCGAGTGGTTGCAGAGCGGCTTTCGACCATTGATCCCGATCATGCGGCCGAATACGCGCGCAATGCAGCCACGCTGGACAAGCAACTGCGCACCCTTGATCGGTCCTTCAGAGCGGGCCTCGCCCACTGCGCACGAAGGGAATTCATTACGACTCACGCCGCCTTTGGCTATCTGGCTCAGCGATATCACCTGACCCAGATCCCGATCAGTGGCATCAGCCCTGACGCCGAGCCTTCGCCGATCCGGATCGCTGCTGTGCAGCGCCTGGCCGTAGCGCATGGACTTACCACGATCTTCTCCGAGACATTGGTGTCGCCCGCTGTTGCCCAGGCGATCGCTGGTGATCTTGGTTTGGTCACCGATGTACTAGACCCGATCGAGGGCATCACTGATCAATCGCGAGGAGACGATTATTTGTCGGTGATGTCCGCCAATTTGGCAGCGCTCCGAAAGGCAGGGGGATGCTCGTAGAACTACAGACGGTGCTAGCAGCAGCCGACCTCACCGTTGAACGTGGCGGACTTCCAGTGCTGCGTGGCGTCAGTATCTCGGTACGCACCGGAGAGGCCGTGGCGTTGCTGGGAGGCAATGGTTCGGGCAAGTCCACCCTCGTCCGTACGCTGCTCGGCTTGCTCCCTCATCGCGGGGGCACCGTGACCCTTTTCGGCTCACCATTACGCGACTTTCGGGATTGGGCGCGCATCGGTTACGTGCCACAGCGCTCGCTGGCCACACTCGGCGGGTCGAAGGTGAAAGAGGTGGTCGCCGCAGGACGGCTGGCGCGACGGCGGCTGTTCCGGCCACTGAGCCGGGCGGATCGGGACGCCGTGCACAATGCCATCGCTCTGGTGGGGCTATCGGAGCAGCGCGACGCCGATGTTGCCCGACTATCAGGCGGACAGCAGCAGCGGTTGCTGGTGGCGCGGGCACTTGCCGGAGAACCAGATCTTCTGGTGCTTGACGAGCCCACGTCTGGAGTCGACCTAGAGCATCAGCGGGTGCTCGCAGAAGTGCTGGCCAGATTGCTGGCGGCGGGCAGCAGCGTGCTGGTCGTGCTGCACGAGGTCGGGCCACTAGCTAGCTTTATTGACCGCGCTGTGGTCTTAAGCGACGGCCGGATAGTGCACGACGGTCCACTAGGTGATCTTGGTCAGCATCGCCATGGAATAGGCGGTCATCAACACGACCATGCCGAATCGCTTGATGATCATGATCGAAGCGCCGAGACCTTGTTGGGCGGTGCTATCGAGCCATGATCGAGATCTTGTCGTACCCCTTCATGCAGCGGGCGCTGATCGCAGCGCTGCTGACAGGTCTCATCGCACCGGCAATTGGCACCTACGTCGTGCAGCGCAGGTTGAGTCTGTTAGGCGACGGCCTCGGTCATGTAGCGCTCGCAGGGGTGGGCTTGGCACTGTTGACCGGCGCCGCGCCGATACCGATCGCTGTCGCTGCCTGCGTCGCAGGGGCTGTTGTCGTCGAAATTCTTCGGCAGCGTGGCAAAGCGACAGGCGACGTCGGCTTAGCGGTGTTGTTCTATGGCGGCCTGGCCGCCGGCGTCTTCTTGTCCGGCATCTCCGGTGTCGGCGCCGGAGGTCTGGCACAGTACCTCTTCGGCTCACTTACCACCGTGACGGCAAGTGATCTGGTGCTGATTGCCGCACTCGCCATCGTGATCTTGGTAACCACCCTTGGACTGGCACCGCAGCTGTACGCGGCATCGACCGACGAGGAGTTCGCCCGCACCCAAGGTCTTCGCGTCCGGCTCTACCACATCGCCGTCGTCAGCCTCGCCGCTGTGACTGTTGCACTGGCGATGCGGACCGTTGGCCTACTGCTGGTAAGTGCGCTGATGGTGGTTCCTGTGGCTGCCGCGCGCAATCTGGTCCACGGCTTCGCTGCTACCCTTCTGTGCGCGATCGGCATCGGCGTTACCACAGCAGTCGGCGGCGCGGCGGCCTCGTTCTATGTCGATGCGGCGCCTGGGGCGTTCATCGTGCTACTGGCCATTGCGTTCTTTCTGCTGAGCTGGCCGATCTCCTATTTATTGCGACGCCGCGACGCCGCGGCCGTACTGCCCGAGCTGGTTGACGACGATGAACTCATCGCGCCGCACACGATCACCGAGGACCACCCTCACCAGCACGCGCCTGGCTGCGGCCATCCGGCAGTGCAGCATGGTGACCACACCGACTTCATCCATGAAGGTCATCGACATGCGATCCATGCCGATCACTACGATGAGCACTGAGCCGGCCGACCGGCGCCCTCCTCAGCGCCGCACCCGACAGCGCGCTGCAGTCGAGGAGATGTTGTCTGATCGGCACGACTTTCGAACGGCCCAACAGATTCACGACTACTTGCGGCATCACGGCGAGCGGGTGGGCCTCGCCACGGTTTATCGCACTCTGCAGCTGATGACCGACGCCGGCGAGCTCGACGTCATCAGAACCAACGAGGGCGAGACCGCATATCGCCGGTGCTCGACCGGGCACCATCATCATCTGGTCTGCCGGGTGTGTGGTCGAACCGTCGAAGTCTCTGGACCGGCGGTGGAGCGGTGGGCCAATGCCGTTGCCACTGAGCACGGCTTCCGGGAGATCAGTCATGATTTGGAGATCTTCGGCACCTGCGACACCTGTTGAGCTCCCCCCGACTCCAGACGCCCGCTCAGGTCCTACCGGTCACGACGTTCGGCACAGCGCCGCCGTAGCGCCGGTCCCGCTGGGCGTACGCCTCAATCGCTCGCCAAAGATCACGGCGATCGAAATCAGGCCACAACCGATCAAGAAATACCAGCTCGGCGTAAGCACTCTGCCACAGCAAGAAGTTCGACGTCCGCTGCTCCCCGGACGAGCGAACGAAGAGGTCGACGTCGGGAATTCCTGGCTCATCGAGGAAATGCCGGAATCGCTCTTCTGTGAGCTTGCGCGGATCGAGTCGCCCCTCAGCTGCCAGCATTGCGATTCGCCGCGTGGCGTCCACGATCTCGGCCCGGCCTCCGTAGTTCACGCAGAACTGCAACGTTAGAACCTCGTTGCCGACAGTGCGACGCTCGGCATCCTCTAGCTCGCTGATCACACTTCGCCACAGCCGAGGCCTGCGGCCGGCCCAGCGCACGCGCACGCCCATGGCATCGAGTTGGTCGCGCCGCCTTCGAATCACATCACGGTTGAAGCCCATCAGCCAGCGAACCTCATCCGGCGAACGGTTCCAGTTCTCGGTGGAGAAGGCGTACGCCGAAAGGTATTTCACTCCAACCTCGATAGCCCCCTCAATGACGTCGAACAGTGACGCCTCACCGCGGGCGTGACCTTCAGTTCGCGGCAGGTTGCGCGCCTTCGCCCACCGACCATTGCCGTCCATCACGATCGCCACATGGGTCGGTAGCTGGTCTTTAGGTATCTGCGGCGGGCGCGCCCCGCTGGGATGTGGAGTCGGCGGGCGCGGCGCAGTCGGTGAAGGCTTGGCCACGTCAGGGACAATATCGAGGTGCCGACCTATCGTGACGAAGCAGTTGTTCTTCGCACGCACAAGCTCGGCGAGGCGGATCGGATTATCACCATGCTGAGCCGACGCCACGGCAAGATTCGCGCGGTAGCAAAGGGCGTACGGCGCACCACCTCCAAGTTCGGTGCTCGACTAGAACCCTTCTCTCATGTCGACTTGCAGCTCGCCGTTGGCCACTCGCTCGACATCATCACCCAAGTCGAGTCGCTGGACGCCTTTGGTGAGCCGCTCACCGATGTCTATCCGGCGTACACGGCCGGGCAGGTCATGCTGGAGACCGCCGACCGGTTGGTGGTTGAGGAGTCCGAACCAGCACTTCAGCACTATTTGCTCCTTGTCGGAGCCTTGCGAGCACTCAACCAGGGAACCTCCGACGGGCGGCGACCAGCGAGCTTGATCTTGGACTCCTATCTACTGCGAGCACTGGCCGTTGCCGGCTATGCACCCTCCTTCTCCGATTGCGCACGCTGCGGTATCACCGGGCCGCACCGGGCATTCTCTCCCGCGCTAGGCGGTGCTGTATGCGAGCGCTGTCGCCCCGCCGGAGCTGCGCGGCCTGCTCCGGAGACATTGCCTCTGCTGGGTGCGCTGCTCGAGGGCCGCTGGCTCGAGACCCGCCATGTGGATGATCATGTAGCCCGGGAGGCGAGCGGGATAACCGCCGCCTTCATCGCCTGGCACCTGGACCGTAGCCTCAAATCGCTGGCGCATGTCGAACGTTGACCCTGGGTGGGCTCCGCCGCACGAGTCGCAGCCGTTCATCGCCGCCCCGCCACCGAACGCCCCGCCACCCTCCGTGCCACAGCAGCCGCCGGTGCAGCGACCGCACCGAGTTGCCTACGTGCTTGCGGTGATCCTGCCGGTGATCTTGCTGGCTGTCATGGCGGCGCCGCTCGGCTTGGCATGGAGCATTAGCCGGCGGCAGCCTCCGAGCAGCGTCACAACACCACCACAAGCCGATCCCAATGCCACTGACGGCGAACCTGGACTCGGCGATCCTTACTATCCACAGGCCGGCAACAGCGGCTACGACGTGGCCAAGTATCAGATCATGATCAATTGGGACCCTGGCACCCAAACCATTACTGGGACGACGACCATCAGTGCCCGAGCCACCCAACATCTGAATTCGTTCTACTTCGACCTCGCCCTGCACACCGACAGCGTCACCATAAACGGCTCGCCTGCGGAGTCCATTGCCAGGGGTTTCTCTGACGTCTATGTCAAGCCGGCACAACCGATCGCGGCCGACAGCACTTTCCAGGTCGTCATCGGCTACTCGGGCAAGCCCGGCGACATTCGCCAGCAGGATGAGCACCCCTGGTGGTCCAGCGACGGTGAGTGGACCGTAGCCGGAGAACCAGAGAGTTCTGCATGGTGGTATCCGGCTAATGATCATCCATCAGATCCCGCACTCATGGACGTCTCGATTCGGGTGCCGGCCGGCATGGAGGCGATCAGCGTTGGCCGGTTGGAGTCGGCCGACACCGGGAACGAAAAGGATTTCAATACCTGGCATTGGGTGGCCCGGCAGCCTATGGCGTCCTACCTCAACTTCATGACCATCGGTCAGTACGAGCTCAAGCGGGGCATCGACCATGGCCTGCCGTATGTCTACGCGGTGTCTGAAAAGCTGCCAGCGGATCAGCGGAAGACGGCGTTTGCGGCGTTGCTGACCTCGGGGCAGCGGATTCGGACGCTGGAGACAATGTTCGGTCCCTATCCCTTTACCGAGATAGGCGGCGTCGTTCCGGTGCACAAACTGTGGTTCGGCGGGTTGGAGACACAGACCCGACCGGTTTACGACGCTAAGTCGATCCTCAACGGTAATTTCGAGCCGGGCCTGCTCACGCATGAGCTTGCCCACATGTGGTTTGGCGACAACGTCACCGTCCGGCAATGGAATGACATCTTCACAACCGAGGGTTATGCGTCGTGGGCGCAGTGGGGAGCCGCCGAACGAACAGGCGGCCGTGAGGCCAACGATGCTCTGAATCGGGCGTACGAGCGGCTCAAAGACAACGACAATTTTTGGAAGATCACGATGATCGACCCCGGCAGGTCGCATCTTTTCGACGCGGTTTACCTACGTGGTCCCATGGCGCTACAGGCCCTCCGCAACGTGCTTGGTGACGAGGCATTCTTCAAGTTCTCCAGAGACTGGGCCCAAAACCCGGGCAGCCGCACGCTGGAAGAGTGGATGAGCGATGCCCAGTCCTACACCACAGTTAATCTTGGACCCTTTTTCCAGGCCTGGATCTACTCTCCGACGGCTCCGGCGCGTACTGCCGCGAACGGCTTCCGGTGACCAGTGCGCTGGTGCTGTGCTGAGCGAGGTCCCCTGCAAATTTCCGACCAATGCGGGGTTGTGAAGTGACTATCCCGGATTTCGGTGTCGAAGTCCGCACTGGCCGGAAATTTGACAGGAGCGCCGAGCTGATCAGATCCACCTCCGGCGAGGAGAGAAGGACTAGCCCACTCGATTGATGGCCGAGGTGACGGCCTTGAGTGAGGCGGTGACGATGTTTGCGTCCATTCCTACTCCCCATACGACCATGCTGTCTTCGCCTTCTCCGACCTCGCACTCCACGTATGCCGCGGCGAGCGCGTCGCCGCCAGAGGACAACGCGTGCTCGGTGTAGTCCAGCACGCGTACGTGGTGCTCAAGGGTGGAGATGGCGTCGACGAACGCTGACACTGGCCCATTTCCTTCGCCAGTGATCGTTTGGGCCGAACCGCTGGCCACGATCTGAGCGGTAAGGCAGGTCTGGCCGATCTCAGTCGACTCTGTCGAGACGCTCACGAGTCGCAGCGGACTGTCCGGCTCGAGATACTCGAATTGGAAGATCTCCCAGAGCCGGCTCGGGCTGACCTCTCCCCCGCCGGCGTCAGTGTGTGCCTGTACTGCCTTCGAAAACTCGATCTGTAGCCGTCGCGGCAAGTCCAAGTTGTGCTCGGACTTCATGATGTAGGCGACTCCGCCCTTCCCCGACTGGGAGTTCACCCGAATGACCGCTTCGTAGGTACGGCCGACATCGAAGGGATCGATCGGCAGATAAGGTGCTTGCCAGGCGATCTCACGCACACCGATGCCTTGCGCGTGAGCCCGTTTCTCCAGGTCCTCCAGGCCTTTCTTGATCGCGTCCTGATGACTGCCGGAAAACGCGGTGTAGACCAGGTCGCCCGCGTAAGGGTGGCGCGGGTGGACCGGCAGGTTGGTGCAGTACTCCACGGTGCGACGGATCTCGTCGATCTTGGAGAAGTTGATCTTGGGATCTATTCCTTGTGAGAACAGGTTCATGCCCAATGTGACCAAGTCCACGTTGCCGGTGCGCTCGCCGTGACCGAACAGGCAACCCTCGACCCGGTCCGCGCCCGCCATCAAAGCCAGCTCCGTCGCCGCAGTGGCGGTGCCACGATCATTGTGCGGGTGCAGCGAGATGGCAACATGCTCACGGTTGTGTACATTCCGGCTGAACCACTCGATCTGATCGGCGTAGACGTTCGGTGTCGCCATCTCGACGGTGGCAGGCAAGTTCAAGATGATCTCGCGGCCCTCTGACGGCTGCCAGATGTCCATGACCGCGTTGCACACCTCGACCGCGAACTCCATTTCGGTGCCGGTGAAGATCTCCGGGGAGTACTCGTAGCCGAACTCGACATCGCCCAGGTACTGCTCGGCGTACTTCATCACCAACTCGGTGCCCCGCGTGGCCAAGGCGATGCACTCGGCCTTGTCGACGTGAAAGACGACCCGGCGGAACAGGGGCGCGGTGGCGTTGTACATGTGAATGGTTGCTGTCTTGGCACCGACAATCGACTCCGCTGTGCGCTCGATCAGGTCTTCGCGCGCTTGGGTCAGCACGGAGACCACGACGTCGTCTGGGATCTTGTCCTGCTCGATGAGTTGTCTGACGAAGTCGAAATCGGTCTGGCTCGCAGAAGGAAACCCGATCTCGATTTCCTTGTAGCCCAGGGAGACCAGCAGTTCGAACATTTTGTGCTTGCGGGCTGGCGTCATCGGATCGATCAGCGCCTGGTTGCCGTCCCGAAGATCAGTTGACAACCAACGTGGCGCCTTGGTGATCACATTGGACGGCCAAGCGCGATCTGGCAGATCAATTGGAGTGAACGGCCGATAGCGGTGGAAGGGCATCGGGCTGGGCTGTTGTACGGGTACGTTCTGCACTCTCGTGCCGAACAAACTTGAACCGCTTGAGCCCGCGGAGATGGCAGTGTCTGACATGATTCCTCGCTGGTAGATGTGGAGCGGACCGGAAGCACGTCAGGACTCCGCAGCGAGGATGCCGGCCCCCTACTGGGCCTCGCTGCGGCAGCGGAGGAGGAGCAGCGCGAAAAGGCGCCGGGTGCTTGCCACGGCGTCACTGTAACACCGTGGGCGGTGGGTCACCCAAACGCCGTCTCGAAATTGCGTGGCGGCAAGGTGGCTTCTTGCGGCACCCTGGTGTGATGCGCTTCGTACGCGTCAAGCCCGACGACATGGCTCAGGTCACGGCGGTCGCCAACATCCAGGAGGCCGCGCGCTTGGTCGACGACCCCGACGCGTTCCCAACGATCCCAGAGGCGCTGGCCGCATCGATCCGCTACGGCTGGGATCTGGAGCCCGCAGAGCATTATCTCTACGTACCCGATGCCGCCAGCCACCCCGTCGGCGTGCTGGCAGTCGAGCTGCCGACCAGGGACAACCTGCATCTGATCTGGGCCGAAATCTGGGTGCATCCCGATCACCGACGCCGTGGCCATGGCTCGGTGATCATGAATGAGGTGTTACGGATCGCTCGTGAAGCAGGCCGCAACACGATCTGGGTTGGCACGGCTGAAGATGATCAAGGTGCGCGCAAGTTTGTCGAGGGCTTCGGGTTCACCTACGCCAGCCACGACGCACGTAGGCGCCAGGTGCTGGCTCACGTTGATCAGGCCGAGATAGAGCGGCTGTGGGCTGCGGCCGATGAAGCGGCGACGGCCTATTCCATCGAACGACTGCAAATACCCGTCGGGGACGAGGTGTTGAGCGAGCTGGTCGAAGTGACTGCGGCCATCAACGACGCACCCATGGGCGATCTTACGTACGAGGATGAAAAGTTCGATTTGCACCGGCTTCAAGATTTTGAGACAGCGTTGGTCGGCCGCGGAGACTGTGGGTATCGCGTCGTCGCCCGGCATCGGACAACCGGTGAGGTGGGCGGCCACACTGTGGTGGTCACTCAACCGTTACGGCGGCAGTTTGGCATTCAGGCCGATACTGCTGTCGCACGTCAGCATCGCGGGCACCGGCTGGGACTGCTGATCAAGATCGACATGATGCGCTGGCTGGCCGAGGCCGAACCGCAGCTGAAGGTCATTGAGACCTGGAACAACGTCGACAACACGTTCATGATCAATGTGAACGAGGCTCTGGGCTACCGGCTGTCCCGGATCTTCAATATGTACGAACTGCGTCTTGAACCGCTCTAGGCGTCAGAAACCTAGACGGTTCAGATGCTTGGCGTCGCGTTGCCACTCCTTGAGCACCTTCACGCGTAGATCGAGATACACCGGCGTTCCCAGCAGGGCCTCGATTTGCTGACGTGCCGCGGCACCGATTTCGCGCAGTCGAGTTCCACGGTGGCCAATGACAATGCCCTTCTGCGAATCGCGCTCGACGATTAAGGATGCGTAGATCTCCAGCAGCGGCTTGTCCGGAGCTCGGTCGTCACGAAGTCCCAATTCTTCTACGGTGACCGTGATGGAGTGGGGCAGTTCGTCGCGTACCCCCTCCAATGCCGCTTCGCGGATGAGCTCAGCGACCAGCGTTTCCTCGGGTTCGTCGGTGATCTCACCGTCGGGATACAGCGGCGGCCCTTCCGGCAAGAGGCCAATGAGAGCGTCGCTCAGAACGTCGAGTTGGAACTGCTGCGGCACTGACACGGGAACGATGTCAGCCCAGGTGATCTTGTGAGTCGCCTCGAGTGCGGCAATGCTGGCCAAATGCTCTGCCATTCGATTCGGTGAGGCAAGATCAGATTTGGTTGCAATGGCTACCAGGCTTGGTTTTCGCGACAGGATGGAGAGTTCACCGATCAGGTATCGATCGCCGGGACCGATTCGCTCGTTGGCAGGGAGGCAGACACCCACGACATCGACCTCCGACCAGGTCGTCCGGACGACATCATTGAGCCGCTCACCGAGTAGGGTTCGCGGCTTGTGCAGGCCCGGAGTGTCGATCACTACGAGCTGGGCGTCCGGCCGATGAACGATGCCGCGTACGGCGTGCCGGGTGGTCTGTGGCTTCGAGGATGCGATGACGATCTTCTGGCCAACCAGCGCGTTGGTAAGCGTGGACTTCCCGGCATTCGGCCTGCCCACAAGGCATGCGAAACCAGAACGCAACTGTGCTGTCTCTGTCACGCGCTACAACCGCGTGAACGTTTCGACGCCTGTGCTGCGAAACGACCCACTGAGCGTCCAGTCCTCGGGTCGTTTTGACGCATGTGCTGCGAAACATACCCAGCAGCGGCTTTCACAGCTGACTCACCTCGACGAGCTGGCCTTTGGCATCCACCGACCAGACTGGGACACCGGCACCGGGCAGATCGCGCAGCAGATCAAGATCGTCATCGGAGGCCGGGCGACCTGCCACGGCCACGGCTTCTAGGCCGGCTGCGCCCGATGAAACCGCCATTGCCACGGCAACCGCGACGGCCGACAAGTCGAGGTGCTTCAGATGCACGCTGGCGGCGGAGTAGGCGCGGCCCTCAGTGTCCCGTACAGCTGCACCCTGAGCTGCCCCGGTACGGCCCAGAGCAGCACGGGCCAACGTGATGAGCTTCAGGTCTTCCGGATCATCGGGAGTTCGGGACTGCTCAGCAACGGCATCTGTCACGAGGCGCGCGCCTGCTCTGAGACGATCCGAGTGGCAGCCTCAGCGCGGGCATCCGCCTCAACGTCAGCAGAAGAGATCTTCGTCACGATCACAGTTCCGATCTTGTTCCGGCGGCCGGCCGACCGTTCCGCGACCAGTTCCAATCCGTCGTACTTGACCACTGAGCCGGCGATCGGCACCTTGTTGAGCTGCTTGGCCATCAACCCGCCAACGGTCTCCACGTCCTCGTCTTCGAGTTTCAGCCCAAACAGATCGCCCAGCTCATCGACCGGCAGCCGCGATGAAACCCGATAACGTCCCTCGCCCAGCCGGGTGATGTCGGTGTTCTCCTCGTCGTACTCATCGGTGATTTCGCCAACGATTTCTTCCAAGATGTCCTCAATGGTCACCATTCCGGCGGTGCCGCCGAACTCATCAACCACGATCACCAGGTGCACCCGCTTGGCCTGCATTTCCTGTAGCAGTTCGTCTACCGGCTTGGAGTCGGGGCAGAAGACCGGCGGACGCATCATCGATCCGACGCGCTCTGTGGACTGGACGTCGGGTGCGTCGTAGATCCGCCGAATGACGTCCTTGAGATAGAGCACCCCCGCAACATCATCGATCCCGTCACGGATGACCGGAATTCGGCTAAAGCCGGATCGCAGGGCCAGCGAGACGGCCTGCCGAAGGGTCTTGTACTCCTCGATGAAGACCATGTCGGTTCGGGGCACCATGACTTCCCGAGCAATGGTGTCCCCAAGATCGAAGACTGAGTGAATCATCTTGCGTTCACCTGACTCGATAACCTCGCTCTCCTCTGCCAGGTCAACCAGCTCACGGAGTTCTGCCTCCGTCGCGAACGGTCCATCGGTGAAACCCTTGCCAGGCGTCAAAGCATTTCCGATCATGATCAGCAGACGCGGAAACGGCCCCAGCACCGTGGTAATTGCCACGATTGGTCCGGCAGCCGCGCAAGCCACCCGGTTCGCATGCTGCCTCCCCAGGGTTCGAGGTGCCACTCCCCAGGCAATGTAGGAGACGATGATCATGATGCCGGCCGTGACCGCGCCGGCCTGCCAGGTCTTTGGGATGAGCGAGAAGATCACATTGGCAACTAAGATGATCGCTGAGATTTCGATCATGCTTCGGACGAAGAGTGCGGTGTTCAAGTAACGCGGTGGATCTTCAATGATCTTGCGCACTCGCCGGGCCCCTGGTCTGTTCTCCTCCACCAACTTGTCCGCGCGAACTTTGGAGAACGATGACAAGGCCGCCTCGGCGGCGGCAGTCAATCCGGCGAGGACCGTGAGCACGAACGCTATGCCGAGCTGGAGCCATTGCGCCTGCGTCATCGCACGCCTCGTGCCCCGTCAGGGCGCTGCAGGACCCATGCTGAGATGATCTTATCCGTGAGGCCGAACATCTCGGCCTGCTCCTCAGGGTTGGAGTGGTCATATCCGAGGAGATGCAAAAGCCCGTGCACCAGCAGGTACTCCGCCTCCTCGCTTGCCGAACGCTGGTTCTCCCGTGCCTGCCGCTCGGTCACTGCGGGACATAACACGATGTCGCCTAGCAGACCGACCGGAGCCTCCTCGCCGTCGGTTGGAGGGCGCAGCTCATCCATTGGAAAACTGAGCACGTCGGTCGGTCCCGGTTCGCCGAGGTACTTCTCGTGGTAGGCACTCATCGCATCCTCATCGACCAGCAGAATGGACAACTCAGCCAGCGGATGGATTCCCAACTGATCAAGGGCAAAGGTGGCGAGTCGGACCAGCGCGGCGTTGTCAGCATCGATACCTGACTCGTTGCTGATGTCGATACTCATCTCCGAGCTCCCAGGAGCGCTCGGATGATCGTAGCCATCGGTTAACGACCTGGACGATGTGGCGCTGTGGCCGGGCCGTGGTCCGCCCGCGAGGCATCGGCTTCGAACTTGTCGTACGCCGCCACGATCCGGCCAACCAACTTGTGCCGCACTACATCGTGATTGGTCAGGTTGCAGAACGCGATGTCGTCGACCTTGTCCAGGATGCCGCGTACCACCCGAAGACCACTTCGCGTTCCGCCGGGTAGATCGACCTGGGTGATGTCGCCCGTGACGACCATCTTGGAGCCGAATCCCAGCCGAGTCAGGAACATCTTCATCTGCTCCATCGAGGTGTTCTGGGCCTCGTCCAAGATGATGAAGGCATCGTTGAGCGTCCTACCACGCATATATGCCAGCGGCGCAACCTCGATCGTTCCGGCCGTCAGCAGCCGCGGAATCGAATCTGGATCGAGCATGTCATGCAACGCGTCATAGAGCGGACGCAGATAAGGGTCGATCTTGTCACTCAGCGTGCCCGGCAGGAAACCGAGGTGCTCGCCAGCCTCTATTGCTGGCCGGGTCAAGATGATCCGATTGACCTGCTTGTCTTGCAGGGCCCTGACGGCCTTTGCTACGGCCAGATAGGTCTTTCCGGTTCCGGCAGGGCCAATGCTGAAGATCACGGTGTGCTTGTCGATGGCATCGACGTATCGCTTCTGGTTGAGCGTCTTCGGCCGGATCGTCTTGCCTCGAGCAGACAAGATGTTGTGCGTCAACACGTCCGCGGGACGGGTGTCTTCGCGTCCGACCAGCATCGAGCAGATCCGCTCCACAGCGTCCGCGGTCAAGCCCTGTCCGGTTCGCAGCACCGTAACCAGCTCGGTGACCACGTCGATCGCAAGATCAACTGCTGCTGGTGATCCGCTGAGGGTGATCTCGTTGCCACGAACATGGATTCCGGCTTCGAGCTCTCGCTCGAGGATGTGCAAGAACTCATCACGAGGGCCAAGGAGGTTGACCATCTCCACCGAGGCGGGGACAGTCACTCGGCGAAATTCTTCTAGGCCGCTCTCGCCGCCTCGCTGACCCGATCCCTTTCGCAGTGAATTGGAGGCAGGCGATTCTCGATGGCGGGCGCTGGATGCATCAGGTGCGCTGGCCGTGAACTCTGAGCTACTCAGTTGGTTCCTCGCAGTCGGCAGGAAATGTCAACACCCCATCCTAGGTCAAGTGCCCCTAATGAGCCCCAACAGTTACTGACTGGTCGTCATGTTTGACTCGAGTGCGAAGCGGTCGGTGGCGGCGACCAGCGCATCGACGATGCCGGGTTCGGAGAACGCGTGGCCGGCGGCCGGGACAATTTTGAATTCAGCGTCTGGCCAGGCCTGATGCAGGTCGTACGCGGTAACGGCCGGTGTCGCGAGGTCGTAGCGGCCTTGAACAATGACCCCCGGAATGCCAGCGAGTCGGCTGGCGTTCGCGATCAGCTGACCTTCGGAGAACCAACCGCGATGGACGAAGTAATGGTTTTCGATGCGCGCAAACGCGAGCGCGTATATCGGATCACTGAATTCGGCAATCAAGCTGTCATCTTGCTCCAGCGTGATGGTGGCAGCCTCCCAGGTGCTCCAGGCCACACCGGCGGGCTCGTGCACGGCTGGATCGCGGTCGAACAGCAACTCGTGGTAAGCCGAAATGGTGTCACCGGCAAAGGAGCGACCGCCCAGCGGAGCGAGGAACATCTCGAAACGCTCCGGAAACAGCTGCCCCGCCCCACCGTTGTAATAGAAATCCAGTTCGCTCCGTCGGAGGGTGAAGATGCCGCGCAGCACCAGCTCGCTCACCCGGTCCGGATGCTCCTCGGCGTAGGCCAACGCCAGGGCGCTGCCCCAGGACCCGCCGAACACTTGCCAGCGATCGATACCGCGGTACTGGCGGAGTCGCTCGATGTCGGCAACCAGATGCCAGGTGGTGTTGGTGCTCAGATCGGCTCCGAACTCACTGGCGTGCGGGCGGCTGCGGCCACAGCCGCGCTGATCAAAGAGCACGATGCGATAGCGAGCCGGGTCAAATAACTGGCGGACCTTGGGCTGGATGCCACCGCCTGGGCCGCCGTGCAAGAAGACGACCGGCTTCCCCGATGGGTTGCCGCACTCTTCCCAATACATCTGCTGCCCATCGCCGACATCCAGCATCCCGGTCGCATATGGCTCGATCGGTGGGTAAAGCGGGTCGCCTCCCGGGCGGGACATCGCCGAGTTAGCTGATTTGCTCGTCGGGGACGATGTGGACTGCAGCTTCCTCTGCGCTGGCCGCGCCGCCATCGATCCCCACATCCATTCCGACTAGGTCTGACTCAACATCAGGCCCAATGCCTTCGTTCGGCTCGACCAGGCGGCCGGCACGCTCCTCGCCAACCTCGCCGTCATCGAGGATTTCCTCCTCTTGCGGCGCGTACGGATCGGGCTCCGGAATTTCGTCCTCGAGCCGCTCGTCAAGCGTCTCGTGCTCTCCCTCTCGGATTAGCTGCGAGTAGCGCTCAGGCGGTGAATAGCCCTCGTCCAGCGGATCCTCCACGCCGCGATCCACCAGCGTCCGCTGCTCCTCGAGCTGGTCCAGCTGCTCGGACTCCTCGGGCACCTCGTTCCAGTATTGGCTCATGTGCCCAGCCTGCCATGGCGGCTCGGTGCATGCGGTGAATCGGAGCGGGCGGACAACGATCGCAGGGAGCGTCGCGAGCAAATTGGGCACCATTAATATCACTGCGCGTGACCACGCTTTACGCCACTCAGCCGCGAGAGGCGCCCTCCACCACATCGTTCGCGACTGCACCGAGCGGCACCTACGCCGTCATTGTGGCCGTCTTCTGCGGCTTGCTGCTGATCTCCAACATCGCGGCGACCAAAACGATCACAGTCGTCGATGGGCTGCCTCAATTCGTCGGCGGCGGCATTTTCACAGACGGCGGCGCGATCCTTTTCCCGCTGACTTACATCGTCGGTGACATATTGGCCGAGATCTACGGGCTCGGCCAAGCCAAGCGGGCTATCTGGGTTGGCTTTGCGCTCGGTGCCCTGGCATCTCTGACGTTTCTCGCGGTTGGCGCGGCACCGCCTGGACCGGGATATGAGAACCAGGATGCCTTTGTTGCTGTGCTGGGCTTCGTGCCACGGATCGTACTGGCAAGTCTGTCGGGCTACCTCGCCGGCCAATTCCTCAACGCCTATGTCGTAGTCAAGATCAAGGAGCGGACGAAAGAACGCCATCTGTGGGCCCGGCTCATCGGCTCGACGGTGGTCGGCGAATTCGCCGACACCATGTTGTTCTGCTTCATTGCCTTCGTCGGAGTGTTTCCTACCTGGGGCGGGCTGATCAGTTACGCCGTTGCCGGCTACATCTACAAGGTGCTCGTGGAGGTGATCATGTTGCCGGTGACCTACGCAGTGATCAGGGTGATCAAGAGACGCGAGCCGGGGTATGCGCCAGCGGCGGAGAATGGAACTGGAGTCCGCCAAATGCGCTTGGTCGTCGCTGTTGAGAACTACGACGCTGCCGTTCGGTTCTATCGCGATGAGCTTGGCCTTGTGCAGCAGGAGACCTACGACGGGAAAAATGGCGCGCAGGTCATGATCTTGGGCGCGGGCCGGGCGACCCTCGAGCTTTCGAACAGGCCGCAGATCGATCTGATCGACACCGTCGAGGTTGGTCGAACCGCGGTAAGCGGAAAATATCGAGTGGCCTTTGAGGTCGATGACTCGGCCGGCGTAACTGATCGGTTGACCGCTGCTGGCGCGCAGCTGATTGCGCCGCCGATCGTGACGCCGTGGAATTCGCGAAATGCTCGATTGCTGGGGCCGGCCGATGTCCAGCTGACGATCTTCACTGAGCTTGGGACCCCTGAGCGTCCTACGGAGCGATCATGATCACAACGGTCCGGACCGACGGCTTCAGTCTCGCAGCAACCGAGTTCTTTGAAGATCTTGAAGACCAAAACACTAGAGAGTTCTGGCTGGCTCACAAGGCTGTGTTCGAGCGTGAAGTGCGAGAACCTATGGCCGCTTTGCTGGAGTCGCTTCCGGAGAAGTACCAGCCGTTCAAGGTCTTCCGGATGAATCGGGATGTGCGATTCTCCGCCGACAAGTCGCCATACAAAACCATGCACGGCGCCGCCCACGGCATGCCGGGCGCCGTGCAGTATCTCCATCTCGACGCGTCGGGCTTAATGGTGGCCTGCGGAAACTACATGATGCAGCCAGACGAGCTGGAGCGCTATCGGCAGGCAGTGGCCGACGATTCCAGCGGCGAGGAGTTGTTGGAGATCCTGGCCGCGCTGAGACGCCGACGATCGCTACGGGTTGGTCCGGGTGGCTTCGAGCCGCTGAAGACTGTGCCGCGAGGCTTTCCGCGTGATCATCCTCGAGCCGATCTACTCCGGCAGAAGGGAAT
>JBKPEY010000404.1:0-2408 GCA_046744405.1 Actinomycetota bacterium | reverse complement strand
TTCTCGGCCAGAGAGCTCAACCACTTCGGCGCCCCATCGCTGATCACCCGCAATACCAACGATGTGCAGCAGGTGCAGATGCTCGTGCTGCTGAGCTGCACTATGTTCGTCGCGGCGCCGATCACCATGATCGGCGGCATCATCATGGCGTTGCGTACCGATGTCGGATTGTCCTGGCTGGTCGCGGTGGCGATGCCGGTGCTGGCGTTGTCCATCTTCTTGGTGATCCGCAAGATGAGTCCGTTGTTCCGGCTCATGCAGACCCGGATTGACACTGTCAACCGAGTGCTGCGGGAGCAGATCACAGGGATCAGGGTGGTTCGGGCATTCGTTCGTGAGCCGTACGAGGCGGCGCGGTTCGCCCGGGCGAATGCTGAGCTCACCGACACGGCCACTTCAGTAGGCCGATATGTGGCGTCGATCTTTCCGATCGTGATGTTCATTCTCAATGCATCCAGTGTCGCGGTGCTGTGGTTTGGGGCGCGACGCATCGATGCGGGCGATATGCAGATCGGAGCGTTGACGGCATTCCTGACCTACCTGGTTCAGATCTTGATGTCGGTGATGATGGCGACCTTCCTGTTGATCATCGCGCCGCGTGCTGCGGTCTGTGCCGAACGGATCCAGGAGGTGCTGCAGAGCGAGTCATCGGTGTTGCCGCCAGAACGCCCGGTCAGTCAGCTCCCAGCAGTCGGGGTGGTGGCATTTACCGACACTGAGTTCACCTATCCCGGAGCTGCCTCGCCAGTGCTCAAGAAGATCAACTTCACTGCTGAGCCTGGGCAGACGACAGCAATTATCGGCTCAACCGGGGCAGGCAAGTCCACCCTGGTCTCGTTGATCCCGCGGCTGTTCGACGCGACTGGCGGATCGGTGAAGGTGGATGGAGTTGAAGTACGGGACTGCGATCCTGAGCTGCTGTGGGGCCGGATCGGTCTGGTGCCGCAGAAGGCTTTCCTTTTCTCGGGCACTGTCGCTAGCAATCTGCGATATGGCAAGCCGGATGCCACCGAAGAGGAGCTTTGGCGGGCTCTTCGAGTGGCTCAAGCGGAGGACTTCGTACGAGAGATGCCAGCGCAATTGGAAGCGCCCATCACCCAGGGCGGTACCAATGTGTCCGGCGGTCAACGACAGCGCTTGGCGATCGCCAGAGCGCTGGTGAAGCGACCGGAGATCTATGTCTTCGACGACTCTTTCTCAGCATTGGACGTTGCGACGGACGCCCGGCTACGGGCGGCATTGCAGCGTGAGACGGCCGAGGCCGCTGTGATCATCGTCGGTCAGCGGGTAGCGACCATCGCCGACGCGGACAAGATCATTGTGTTGGAGCATGGCCAGATCGTTGGCTGTGGCACCCACGAGGAACTTCTGGCGACCTGTCCGACTTATGTGGAGATTGTCGACTCCCAGCTCAGTGCAGAAGAGGCTGCCGCATGAGTGGGAATGGCCAAGACCGGACCCGGCCTCCGGCCGGATCTTTGAGCGCTGAGCCTGTCGTGGGGAGCACATCTGGCAATGGACAGCAGGCGCGCAAAGCGCCTGAGCGCCCGAAGTATGGTCCACCGGCTAGTGGCGGCGGGCGGATGTGGGGACAAACCCGTCCGGTCGAGAAGTCGGTGAACTTCTTCCCCTCGCTTAGGCGGCTGCTCGGACACCTGGCGCCCGAGCGGATGATCTTGATCTTGGTAGTGCTGCTCGCCGTCATCGGCATCGCGATGACCGTGCTCGGCCCCAAGATCTTGGGCATGGCGACGGATGTGATCTTTACCGGCGTTATCGGCAAGGATCTGCAGAGCGGCGCAACCAAGGAGCAGGTGGTCGCTGCACTGCGAGCCCAGGGCAACGACAAATTTGCCGATTTGGTGGAGCGGCTGAATGTCGTACCCGGCCATGGCATCGACTTCGCGTTGCTGGCGAAGTTGTTGCTGCTGGCGCTCGTGCTGTACCTGTTGGCGTCGTTGTTCTTGTGGCTGCAGGGTTACTTGCTGAACGGCGCGGTGCAGCGGTCCATCTATACCCTGCGCCGCCAGGTCGAGGACAAGGTCAACAAGCTGCCGCTCAACTACTTTGACAAGCAGACCCGAGGCGAGCTGTTGAGCCGCGTCACCAATGACATCGACAACATCTCCCAGGCGTTGCAGCAAACGCTGAGCCAGTTGCTCACCTCGGTCCTCACCGTTGTCGGCGTCACGGTGATGATGTTCGTCGTCTCGCCGGTGCTGGCGTTGATTGCGCTGATAACGATCCCAGTGTCGATCTTGGTGACAGCGTTCATCGGCAAGCGCTCCCAGAAGTTGTTCATCCAGCAGTGGAAATCGACCGGAGAACTCAACGGCCACATCGAAGAAGCCTTCACCGGGCACTCCCTGGTCAAGGTGTTCGGTCGGCAACGCGAGGTCGAGGCGGTG
>JBKPEY010000112.1:0-1642 GCA_046744405.1 Actinomycetota bacterium | reverse complement strand
GCTCCGCGGGCTCTACCGTAGCGGCGCGCGGGAAGCACCGGACCGGAGCAGGTGACACACAGGCCGTCGTGACACGATGGTCCACTACGGCAGGGCATCCCTGGACAAAAGGCGACGACGTGAGCGGTAACGCAAGCTTCCGGGCAGTCAACACCACTGTGCTCTCGGTCTGCGCTGTAGAGGCGCCGATCGTGATCACCTCGGCGGCGATCGATGAGTGGTTGGCGCAGACGTACCAGCGCGTGCACACCCGGCCCGGCTTGCTGCAGAAGCTGGCGGGAGTTATGGAGCGCCGCTGGTGGCCCGATGACGTGAGCTTTGCCGATGCCGCGGCAATCGCGGGCTCCAAGGCGCTGGCCGAGGCCGGCATTCGGCCCGAGCAGGTCGGTCTTCTGATCAACACGGCAGTCTCCAGAAGCTACCTGGAGCCCTCCACTGCGGTGGCAATCCACCACCAGATGAGCCTGCCGACGAACTGCCTGAATTTCGACCTCGCCAACGCCTGCGTGGGCTTCCTCAACGGCATCCAGCTCGCCGTGACCATGATCGACTCCGGCCGGGCCGAGTACGCGGTCATCGTGGACGGCGAAGGTTCCCGCTACACACAAGAACTCACACTTGAGCGCCTAGCTGCACCGACCGCAACAGCAGCCGACCTGCGGTCGCAGTTCGCCACCCTGACCCTGGGCTCCGGATCCGCGGCAATGGTGCTGGGGCGCGCCGACCGACACCCGGAGGGACATCGGGTGGTCGGCGGAGTGAGTCGTGCCGGGACCGAGCATCACGATCTCTGCGTCGGCGACCTCGATCACATGCGGACCGACACGAAGCGGCTGTTCGACGCCGGTCTCGCCCTCGCGGTCGCTACCTGGGCCGACGCGAAGGTGGAGTTCGACTGGGGTGGTATCGACTGGTTCGTGGCCCACCAGACCTCGGTCGTCCACATTCGGGCGATGGCCGCAGCGCTGAATGTCGATGCTGACCGCTTCCCGCTGACGCTGCCCAATTACGGGAACATGGGCCCAGCTGCCGTACCGTTTACCCTCGCCAAGCAGATGGACCGGCTCCGAGCCGAGGACCGGGTTCTGCTGATGGGCATCGGTTCTGGCCTCAACACCTCGTACGCCGAAATCCTCTGGTGACCGACGCATTGCTCATCGCTCCGGCGCCAGGCGTTGAGGGTGGCGCGATGCCGGGCTTGGACCCGGCCTGGTCGCGGGCAATCGCCGTGGTCGATAAGGATGGCGCGCGGCGCACCTGGCATGTCCTCGACAACCGCGTGGCGCCGGCGGAAGGGACTCTGCTTTGCGTGCACGGCAACCCCACCTGGTCCTATCTATGGCGCCGGTTTCTAGCCGCCGCCGAGCCTGGCTGGCGAGTTGTCGCGGTTGACCAGCTCGGGATGGGCTACTCCGAGCGGCCCAGCCGCGCGCTGTCCCTAGCCGACCGGATCGACGACTTGGACTCCCTTACCACCGCCCTTGACATTTCCGGCCGGATCGTCGTCGCAGGACACGACTGGGGCGGGCCCATCTCGCTCGGCTGGGCCGAGCGCCATCGCGATCAGGTCGCGGGAGTGATCCTGGCCAACACCGGCGTATCACTCCCGGCGGAGCGGCCTCCGCTGCTGATCCGGCTGGCT
>JBKPEY010000549.1:0-2843 GCA_046744405.1 Actinomycetota bacterium | reverse complement strand
CAAGCACTAAAACTGTCGGTGATCACTGCGACCATCTCAATGATCATCGTGCTGATCATTGGCGTCCCACTTGCCTGGGTACTGGCCCGACCCGGTTTGCGTGGGGCCTCGCTGCTGCGGGCGCTGATCACAATCCCTCTGGTGCTGCCGCCCGTTGTGGGGGGCGTCGCCCTGTTCACAGTGCTCGGTCGGGCGGGACTGCTTGGTCGACCGCTCTACCGTCTCACTGGTTTCGCATTTCCCTTCACCCCATACGCAGTGATCTTGGCGCAGGTTTTCGTGGCATTGCCCTTTTTGGTGTTGTCTGTGGAGGGCGCGCTGCGCGCTTCCGATCGCCGTTATGAAGAGGCGGCCTCGACGCTCGGCGCGCGGCCGGTGACAGTCTTCCGGCGCATCACGTTGCCGCTGATCGGACCCGGCATCGCGGCTGGTGCCGTCCTTGCCTGGGCACGTGCCCTCGGTGAATTCGGTGCAACCATCACGTTCGCCGGTAACTTTCCGGGTACGACGCGCACCATGCCGTTGGAGGTTTATCTCGCCCTGGAAACCGATCCCGGATCGGCGCTGCTGCTCTCGGTGTTGCTACTGGGTGTATCAGTCGCTGTGCTGGCTCTGCTTCGCGAGCGGTGGGTGAGTCGGTGGTAGCCGAGCTGTTCGCGCAGCTGGGCGTTCGCCGCGGGGACTTCACCCTCGACCTTGAGCTTGAGATTGGGGCCGGTGAGGTGGTCGCCCTGCTCGGCCCCAACGGCGCTGGCAAGTCCACAGCGCTACGGGCGTTGGCCGGGTTGCTTCAAATCAGCTCAGGGCGGATCACGGTCGGCGGGCAAGTAGTGGCCGACGCGGCCTCGACTATCCATCGAGCACCGCACGAGCGACCGATTGGCGTCGTGTTTCAGGATTATCTGTTGTTCCCGCACCTCACTGTGCTTGACAACGTCGCGTTTGGCCCGCTCGTGCGAGGAATGGACAAGCAGGAGGCTCGGCGACAAGCCGCGCTGTTGCTGGAACGTGTCGGCATTGCCGATCTTGGAAAATCGAAGCCGCTGGCCATCTCGGGAGGCCAGGCTCAGCGGGTGGCGCTAGCCCGCGCCCTAGCGACCAATCCCCGACTGCTCTTGCTCGACGAGCCGCTGGCTGCGCTCGATGCCAAGACTCATCTACTGGTACGCGCCGAGGTGCGTCGTCACCTGGCTGACTTCTCGGGCGCAACCCTGCTCGTGACGCATGACCCGATCGACGCCTCAGTCTTGGCAGACCGGCTCATTGTTATCGAGGACGGCAAAGTGGTGCAGCAGGGTACGCCGCTGCAGGTGGCCCGCCGGCCGCGAACTGACTACGTTGCCAGACTCGTTGGCCTCAACCTCCTGGCGGGCAGTGGACGAGGTCATCGGGTACTACTGCCCAGCGGCGGAGCGGTGGAACTGGCAGAACCAGTATCGGGCGATGTCTATGTCGCTTTCCGTCCGGCCGCTGTGTCACTGTTCGTGCACCGACCCGATGGATCACCACGCAACGTTTGGGCGGGCCGGATTGCAGCGCTCGAGCCGCACGGCGAAGGCGTACGGGTGGAGATCGGCGAGGTTCCCGACTGCAGCTCAAGCATCCTGGCCGAGATCACGCCGTCAGCGGTTGCCGATCTTGACCTCCGGGCTGGCAGCGAAGTGTGGGCAGCGGTCAAGGCCTCCGACATCGGGGTCTACGCCGCCTGATTTTGAGCTGCTCGCGCTTTGAATGCGCGCTCGCAGCTGAGTGCCTTAGTCATACTGAGAGCGTGACGCTGCGTGAACTCTTCCTTCCGCTGCTGGGCAACTGGACTGGTGTTGAGCGACAGGCGGCTTCGCCCTGGGCTCCGGCGACCACTGCCAGAGCCATGATCGTTTTCAAGCTAGACGTCAGTGATCAGGTGGTGCTGCAGGACTACCGGCAGGTAGATGCTGACCAGACCGAGTTCACCGGGCATGGAATCTTCATGATCGACAGCGCTGACGTGATGTCTCCAGCGTCCCGGACACCGATCTTGTGGTGGTTTTTCGACTCTTACGGATACCCGCCCGAACCCGCCCATGGCGGTTGGCAGAACGGTGAGTTGATCATGGGCAAAACCAGCCCCCGGGGTATGGCTGAGCATCGTTTCGCAGTAGCTGGAGGACAGCTCAGCTACCGCGTTCGCGTTCGGATCGACGATGCAGCGGAGTGGGAAGACTTTTTGAGCGGAATCTACCGGCGAATCAGCGGGCACTGACTTCTCTCGAGCTTCCGGGAGGCATCGGATCCGCGCCGTGCGAGCTTGGCGAGCGAGGTAATCAGACCGCACAGCTAAAACTGAGCTGGTAGCCGTTAGTCGGATCGCCTGTCACCGTTGGCATCTGCAGGTCGTACCCATCGCTGAAAACGTTGTCACCGTCCAAGCTCACGCGGCTGAGGTTGCGTACGCTTTGCTCGCTCTCGGCGGTACTGGCGGTCGCAGCGCATGCGCCAAGCGTGATCAGTCCTGTCCCGGCAACCCCAGCGCCGGCAACTAGCTTGAGCATGCCCCGCCGGTGCAGCAGCCGTGGCAGGTCGTAGTCCAGTCCACGATCATGGTTTTCCAGGTCCTTTTCACGGTGATCGATCCGCATCATGCTCAACTCTTTCCTCGATTGGAAATTTGCTTGCCTGATGGCGATCTGGGCTCAAGGCTAGAGCCGGCCGGAGCCTCGGGCGCACCAAAGTCGGGTCATTCATACCTCGGGCACAGATCCTCACAGTGCGGCCACAGCCCCCAAGCGCCGAGTACCTCGGCGGTGCAGATCAGAATGAGTCCCATGGCCACCATGGACGCGCAAGAGGGGACTTTCACCGGC
>JBKPEY010000316.1:0-5235 GCA_046744405.1 Actinomycetota bacterium | reverse complement strand
GCTCTGGCCGACTCGCTGAAATCTGCTGCCTTCGCGGTGGACAGTGTCGAATCCAAGCCCTACACCCGCCGTCCGTACCCGCCTTTCCGAACTACGACGCTGCAGCAGGAGGCCGGCCGCAAACTCGGCTTCACCGCGCAGCGCACGATGTCGGTCGCCCAGGAGCTATACGAGGCCGGTTTCATCACCTATATGCGTACCGACTCGATCACGCTCTCCGGGGCTGCGATTGCCGCGGCACGGCAGCAGGTCCGGCAGCTCTACGGTGCCGATTACCTGCCGGACCAGCCGCGAATCTATACATCCAAGGTGAAGAACGCCCAGGAGGCGCATGAGGCGATCAGGCCCGCTGGTGAGACGTTCCTGACGCCGGCCGAGACACGTCTGACCGGTGATCAGTTCCGGCTCTATGAACTGGTCTGGATGCGGACCATCTCTTCACAGATGAAGGACGCTGAAGGTTTCTCGATCACGGTCAAGATCAATGCTCAGCCTAGCCAGGGGGAGTCCTGCACCTTTGTGGCATCAGGACGCACGATCACCTTTTACGGCTTTCTCAAGGCCTATGTGGAATCGGTCGAGGAGACCGACGGCCATACCGATGACGAGCAGACCCGGCTTCCTGGTCTGGCGTCGGGACAGTCGTTGCGGCCAGAATCGGTGACGGCATCGGGCCATGAGACCCGACCGCCTGCTCGTTATACCGAGCCGTCGCTGGTCGCCAAGCTCGAAGAGCTGGAGATCGGCCGGCCGTCGACGTACGCGACGATCATTCGCACGATCACGGCTCGGGATTATGTGTTCAAGAAGGGTACGGCGCTGGTCCCGACCTGGCTGGCCTTTGCTGTGACCCGATTGCTGGAGGAGCATTTCCCGAGGCTGGTGGATTACGCCTTCACTGCCGAGATGGAAGATGTGCTCGATGAGATCGCCGACGGGCACGCGGAGCGGCTTACGGTCCTGACCAACTTCTACTTCGGCGACGACAACCGTGAAGGACTGCATCGACTGGTCACTGAGCTCGGCGAGATCGACGCTCGTCGACTGTCCACCTTCGCGATCCCTGATCCCGATGCGCTGGAGACAGGCGCGCCCAAGATCGTTGTCCGGGTTGGCCGCTACGGCACTTACCTGGAAGATGAGGAGGGTCGCCGGGCCAATGTCACCGATGATCTTGCCCCCGATGAGCTCACGATTGATCTTGCTCGAGAGTTGCTGGCGAAACCGGTAGGCGAGGAGCGAGAGCTAGGGATCGACGCAGAGACCTCACGCATGATCGTGGCCAAGAACGGCCGCTTCGGCCCGTACGTGACTGAAATCGTCGAGGAGGACGCGCCCAAGGCTGTCAAGCCGCGTACCGCCTCGCTGTTCTCTTCGATGAGCGCAGACACCGTCACCTTGGAGCAGGCGCTGCAGCTGATGAGCCTGCCGCGGGTCGTCGGAACCGACGTCGACGGTGTCGAGATCACCGCTCAGAACGGCCGCTACGGTCCCTATCTGAAGAAGGGTAACGACTCCCGCTCCCTAGAAGGTGAAGATCAGATCTTTTCGATCACCGTGGAGGAAGCGCAGGCCATCTACGCCCAGCCCAAACAGCGCGGCCGCGCCACGGCGAAGCCGCCGCTCAAGGAGCTGGGCGCCGATCCCGCATCCGGGCGGCCGATGTTGATCAAGGAGGGCCGCTTCGGACCGTACGTCACCGACGGCGAGATCAACGCGACGTTGCGGCGGGGCGACGAGATCGAAACGATCACCTCCGAACGTGCGGCCGAGCTGCTGGCTGACAAGCGCGCCAAGGGCCCAGCACCCAAGAAGCGGCCGGCGAAGCGCAGCCAGGCTGCGGCCGCCAACTCCTCCGCTACGAAGCCGGCCGCGAAGAAAGCGCCGGCGAAGAAGGTACGCGCCAAAGCTGGCTAACGCACCCGGCCCCGGAGCACTAGTGTTCGAACATGGGTAAGAAGAGGCGGCGCAAGGCTAAGGCGGGCAAGCACAACGCCCCCGTCGCAGCTCTGCCCGCGCCGCCCACGGACGGATCCAGTGCGAATCCGCCGGGCCAGCGCTGCTACGACATGCCCTACAGCGCTGCCGCACCGCGCATGATCAATCCTGATCTTGGTCTGCATCATCTGGTGGCTCGGGTCGGCCACAATGCTGCGTACGAAATCTCTGTCACTCTGCTGGACGCGCCAGATCATCGATTGATCCGCTCCGGTGTACTCCTCGCGCATCGCGTACTCGATGGGCGTGGAGAGTGGTACATCACGGCGCCGGATTGGCAGCCGCTGTTGCCGAAAGATCACATCGAATTGATGGGCCATGCCGATCTTCCCGACGAACTGGCTGACATGATCCGTCCGCTGCGTCGCCGCGCCACGCTCGGGCCGGTTGCCGCACTGATCTGCGATCGGCGGGAGTTTGCGCTACGCGACGATCAGGGCATCACCCTTGCGCTACTGCGCGACGACAAGGTGACCGTACGCCGCGGCGGCCTGACCACCGCACGCTATCGCGAGGTGTTGATCACTCCAGTTGGCCGTGGGCTGACCGATGAGCAGGTGGCTTGGCTGGACCGCGCCCTGGCGCAGGCCGGCGGCACGCATGTGCCGCGCTTCCCCCGGCTGGTGTCCCGGCTCGGTGCACCAGCGACAGGACCGACCGACCTTCCGGTACCCGGTCCGTTCGACGCTGCCGCCCCCTTCAGAAAGTTCGTCTCGCAGCTGGTCGCTCTGCGGCTGCGGCAGATCGTAGAAGCTGATCTTGCTATCCGTGGTGGTGATCTAGCAGCCGTTGGTCGGCTTGCGGATCAGGCCGCCCGACTCCGACTGGAGCTGAAGGGCCTCTCCGTCGTTCTTGATCCAGAGTGGGTCGAAGATCTTTATGACGAGCTGGGCTGGATAAGCCTCGAGGGAGACTCATCGAACGGTGACGGGCATGATCGACTGACTGCTCGGCTGCGCAGCGACCGTTACCTCACCGTGCTGGAACGCCTGGTTGCCGCCGTCCGATCGCCCAGGCTGGCTGATCAGCGATCCGATCCAGCTGGTGAGGTACTCGCCGGTCTGGTCTCCGTGGCGGTCGCGCGAATGAGCCGATGTGCCGATCAGCTGATCGTCGACTCCTCCGACGAGGATTGGGAAGAGGCGTGGAGAGAGATGGGGCGCCTGGAGTGGGTCGTCAGCGTGGCGGGCCAGGTGCTTCCCGAGGAAGCGGCAACGATCCAGCAGCAGTTGCTTCGGCCTCGGCAGCTGCTGGCTGAGATCCACAATGATCATCGTCGCGAGCTGGTCACGGCCGAGCAGGTCGCCAGGCTGCTTCCGGCTCAGGCGTTCGCGGCAGGCCGAGACTTCGAACGCGAATACCGGAGAACACGCCGCTCCCGGCGTCAGTTCGTAGAGTGCTGGGCCAAGACCAAGAAGAAGCTTGGCGCGTGAGCACTGCTGGCGGGGTGTTCATCGTCTTCGAGGGCGGCGATGGGGTTGGCAAAACCACCCAGGTCGATCTGCTGTGTGCCTGGCTAACCAATGCCGGTCAGGAGGTCGTGAAAACCTTCGAACCAGGCGATTCAACGGTTGGAGCGATGATTCGAAGGATCGTTCTGGACCCGGCGACTGGCGAGATGTCTCCGCGCGCGGAGGCCTTGCTCTATGCGGCTGACAAGGCACAGCACATCTTTTCGGTAGTTCGGCCGGCGCTGCAGCGTGGCGCTGTGGTGGTATGCGACCGCTACGTCGACTCAATGTTGGCCTATCAGGGGGCCGGGCGAGTCCTACAACTCGCGGACTTGGAGCGCATCGCGCGTTGGGCGACTGAGGATCTACGGCCTGATCTGACGGTGGTTCTCGATGCAGAACTTCGTAATGGAGTGCATGCCAAATCGAACAAGGACCGCCTGGAGTCGGCTGGCGATGGATTTCATGAACGGACCCGGCGGTTCTTTCTCGAGCTGGCGCGCCAGGAGCCGGAACGGTATCTGGTGCTCAATGCCCGCGCCTCGCGCGAGGAGGTTGCTGCTCAGGTGGCCGCTCGGGTCGCGCCGCTCCTGACGCCTGCGCGCCAGGCTTAACCGTCGGCGCTAGATGGCAAAGTGGTCCCCGTGACTGCAGGACTCGACGATTCCGCTACCTCAGTATCTGCTGCTGAGCTAGGCGTCTGGGCGGAGTTGATCGGTCAGGCGGCAGCTGTGGCGACCCTGCGGCGCGCCGTGGCAGCCGAACCACATGCCATGAGTCACGCCTGGTTGTTCACCGGTCCGCCCGGTTCTGGTCGCTCGAACGCCGCACGGGCGTTTGCAGCCGCGCTGCAGTGCCGCTCAGGAGGTTGCGGGAAGTGCACCGAGTGCCGTACGTCGTTGTCTGGTGCGCATCCCGATGTGACCCTGGTGCGGACTGAACTGCTCTCGATCGGCGTTGACGAGGTCCGCGAGCTGGTTCGCCGAGCCGCTATGAGCCCAACCCTGAGACGCTGGCAGGTGATCGTGATCGAGGATGCCGATCGAGTCACTGAACGCGGCGCCGATGCCTTGCTGAAGAGCATTGAAGAGCCAGCTCCGCGTACGGTGTGGATCCTTTGCGCGCCGACGCCGGACGATGTGGTCGCGACCATCCGATCGCGTTGCCGGTTGTTGACGCTGCAGACTCCGACGATTTCAGCGGTCGCTCAGCTCCTTCAGACCCGCGACGGCATCGAACCGGAGCTGGCAGCGTATGCGGCACAGGTTTCCCAGGGGCATGTCGGCCGGGCTCGGGTGCTGGCACGAGACGAGAGCGCACGAAACCGGCGTCAGGCGATCCTAGAAATCCCGTTCCAGTTACAGGGCCTCGGCGCTTGCCTCGCCGCGGCTGCCCAGATCATCGAGATGTCCTCTGCGGAGGCAGCCGAGGTGACTAATGGGCTGGACGCCAAAGAACGGGCAGCACTGGAGGAGGCTCTGGGTTTTGGCACCAAAGGGGCCAAGCCGCGCCAAGCCCATGCCGCGATCAAGGAGCTGGAGGAGCAGCAAAGGGCTCGCACCAAGAGGTTTCAGCGGGATGCGATTGATCGCACACTGACCGAACTGACCGGTTTGTATCGCGATGTGCTGAGCCTGCAGACAGGTTCTGGTGCGCCGTTGATCAATGCGGATCTCCAGCCCCAGATTGCCGTGCTGGCGCGCAAGTCGACACCTGAGTCGACCTTGCACCGCATCGATGCGCTGCTTGCCTGCCGTACCGCGCTGGAAGGCAACGTGGCACCGCT
>JBKPEY010000499.1:0-6883 GCA_046744405.1 Actinomycetota bacterium | reverse complement strand
ACGAGTACCTTCCGGCGATCACCACTAACCCTCTCGCGACGTACCAAATCAGTCTTCTCGAGTCGGTCAATCACACCGGTGACCGTGCCTGAGGTGAGGCCGGTGGCCTCCGCTAGCTGACCGGGCGTCATTGGCCCGCGCGTCCGGAGCAAGGTCAGGAACTGCGAGTCGCTTGCGCCGAGTCCAAGACGTGCGTTGGCAGCGTGATTGAAGAGCACCACCTGAGCGATCATCGCGATCATCTGCTGCTGGATCTCGATCTCGAGGTCCTTCCTGCGCGCCACGGGCATTACCTCTTTTCGGGATTTGAATTTATCTTGGTTTTCCAAGATACTTGCTAGAATGAGATTCACGGATATCTAGATAATCATAGAAGGGAGTACACCATGACCTCGAAATCGCCACGCGTTCTTGTGCTCGGCGCCGGCACCGGAGGCCTGGCCCTGGCACACGGCTTGGTTCGTGCCGGAATCGACGTACAGGTGTTTGAACGCGACGCAGTGCGTACCGACGGACTGCACGGCTACCGCGTCGGCATTGATCCTGACGGCAGCCGCGCGTTACATGCTCTGCTACCGCCCGAGCTGTACGACACCTTTGTCGCCACCTGTGCCCGGGCGCCCCGTTGGTTCAACATGCTTACCGAGCAGCTGCGCGAGGTGCTGGCACTCCAGATCCCGGTCCGAGACGACCCAGTCGAGAGTGAAAAGTCGGTCAGCCGGATGACGCTGCGCCAGGTCCTGATGACCGGCCTGGAGAATGTGATCAACTTCGGCAAGACGTTCACGCACTACCAGCAGCACGCCAACGGCACTGTCACCGCTCACTTCGCCGACGGCTCGAGCGCTACCGGCGACGTGCTGGTTGGAGCCGACGGTACGGGCTCCCCGGTCCGCAAGCAATACCTACCGCAGGCGCGACAAGAAGACACCGGCATCATTGCGATTGCCGGGAAGCTGCCGATCACCGAGGAGTCGGCCTCACTAGTACCGCCAAGGGTGTTCGAGGGCATCTCGATGATCCAGGCCCCGAAGGGCTACTTCTGCATCCTGCATGTCATGGAGTTCAAGTGGGATCGCTCAGGCAAGATCAAGAACGGCATCGGTGACAACGATGCCGACCTGATCAAGATCTGGCCCGGCTTGCAGTTCGACAACACCCGGGATTACATCAACTGGGGATTCTCCGCCACAGCAGACAAGTTCCCTGCCGATGTTCTGCAGCGCCGCGGCGATGATCTTGCTCGGCTGGTCGCAGGTATGACGACCGACTGGCACCCGAGTCTGCGCCGGCTCTTCGAGCTCACCGATCCCAGTACCTGCTTCCCGGTCAACATCAAGACCTCGGTGCCGCTGGATCCCTGGCCGGCCTCCAATGTCACACTGATCGGCGATGCGATTCACACCATGACACCGGGGCGCGGGGTGGGGGCGAACACCGCCCTGCGAGACGCGGTCTTACTCTGCGCAGGGCTTATCGACGCGGCCGAAGGCCGGCTCGGGCTTGTCGAGGCGGTCGGCCGCTACGAAGAGAAGATGATCACCTACGGCTTCGACGCAGTGTTGAAGTCACGGGAGCAGATGACCGATGAAGACCCGATCCACAAGCCGGTGATCGGTCGGGTTGTGCTGGCGCTGATGCGTACGGCGTTGCGGGTGACCAACCACCTTGCACCGCTGAAGCAGCGGATGACCCGCTCGATGCTCGATTACCGCGGCGCCGGTCGGGACGATGCCGACTTCCGGCTTCCCAGCCGCTCGAGTCTAACGGTCGCAGGCTGATCGACGCCTACAGACATCGGTTACGCCGGACTCACGACGACTTTCCCTCTGGCATGGCCCTGTTCGACATATGCGATAGCGGCGGGGATTTCGGCGAACGGATACTGCCGGTCGATCTGCGGTCGCACTTTCCCGGCCTCGATCAGCTCCGACAGGATTTCTAAGTCCTTGGCGGTGACGTGCGCCTGCACCAGGGCGATATCTTTGCCGCCGCGCAGGGATAGGCCAACCAGCTTTCCTACGCTGGTGAATCCTGTGACGGCAGCTTTCCCGCCCTTGACGAGCCCACGCCTGAGATCAGATACCGATCGGTTTCCGACCGTGTCAAGTATCAGGTCGTACCGGCCGTTTTGAACAAAGTCGTTCATGGTGTAGTCCAAAACGTGATCGGCACCAAGCGAACGCACGAGTTCGATGTTCCGCGTACTGGTTACCCCTGTCACCTCGGGACCATAAGACTTGGCAATCTGGACCGCGAAGCTGCCGACACCGCCGGAAGCTCCATTGATCAGCACCTTCTTGTCAGGCTTGATTTCTCCGTGGTGGCAAAGCCCCTGAAGTGCAGTTACCGCGGCCATCGGAACCGCAGCCGCCTCCTCGAAGGACAGGCTCGGCGGCTTCAAAGACACGACGTCCACTGGAACTGAGACGAACTCGGCAAAGCCTCCGAAACCGTGGTCCAAGAGATTGGCATAGATCTCATCGCCAGGTTTGAATCGAGTAACGCCGGCGCCGACGTCCGCGACCTCCCCGGCAATGTCACCACCGAGGATCTGGTGTTTGGGCCGCAGCAAGCCCAGAGTGACGCGCGAGAAAAGGGGCTTACCCCTCAATACATGCCAGTCCGCTGCATTGATCGATGCTGCGCGGACGTTGACAAGGATTTCATCAGCCTTTGGCACAGGCTTTTGAACCTCCACCATCCGAAGGCTCTGCGGTGGTCCGTATCTTTCGTATCGGAATGCCTTCATGACGAGCCCTTCCGGCTTCAGGTTGCGGCCAAGCCGACATCATGCCAAAGCCGGGCCGGCCAATCGGCGTCGGAGCAGCACGACGCTTGCCAGCACCCCGATCACCGTTACCACGCCACCGACGATCAAGGTCCAGCGCGGACCCATGGTCTGGCCCACCCAGCCGATGATCGGCGAACCGATAGCTGTGCCACCCATCAGCACCATGATGTAGAGCGCCATGACCCGACCCCGGCGCACTGAATCCACACCCAGCTGAATCGAAGCGTTGGCTGCCGTTAACGTCAGCAGCGTCACCAAGCCCAGGAGTGGCAGAGTCGCCGCATACGCAGCGAAGTTCGGCGCCAGCCCACTTCCGATCTCAACAATCCCGAAGATCACCGCCATAGTCACCACGAGACGTCCGGATGGTGCCCCGTGGCGACGGGCCGCGGTTAGTGCACCGGCCAAAGACCCAACCGCCATAAGCGTGCCGAGAATCCCGTAATCCTGAGCGCTGCGATGAAACTCCTGCTGTGCCATCAGCGCGCTCGTCATTTGAAAGTTGAGGCCAAAGGTGCCAATGAAAAAGACCACGCAAATGACGAGCAGCATGCTGGGTTTGCTGAGGATGTATGTCAAACCCTCCCGGATCTGACGTTTGGCGCGGGGGGTCGGCGGAGTAATCCGCAAAAGTCGCCTGTCCAGCATCAGCAGCGCGCCGATAAAGGCTAGGTAGGAGACCGCATTGGCCAAGATCGCCCAGCCCGATCCGACTGCGGCAATGACGACGCCCGCGATCGCCGGGCCGACGATCCGAGCCGCATGGAAGGTAGCGGAGTTGAGCCCGATCGCATTCGGGAGGTTGTCGCGACCTGCCACTTCGGAGACGAAGCTTTGACGTGCGGGGTTGTCAAAGGCGGTGCCCAAGCCAAAGGCGAAGGCGATCGCATAGACGTACACAGTCGTCGCAACACCGGTCACGGCCAGCACTCCAAGCGCGGCCGCGCACAGCGCCAGCCACGCCTGGGTCACCTTGAGAATCGTTTGCTTGTTGAAGCGGTCGGCAATGAGGCCGCCGTACGGTGAAAGCAGCAACATCGGCAAAAACTGCAGGCCAGTTGTGATGCCTACCGCCAGACCCGAACCGCCGGAAAGCTCCAGCACCAGCCAGTCTTGCGCTACCCGCTGCATCCAGGTCCCGATATTGGACACGAACGATCCGGTCAGGTACTTGCGGTAATTCGGCTCGGCGAGCGCCCGGAACATACCACCGCGCGGGCGTTGCATGCTGGAGGTCACATCAGGGCGATCACTCCCGGTCGCATACGCCGACTCGGTCTTGACGCTCATCCTTGGTTCACCTTTTCCAAGATTCCGACAGCCCGACGCAATACGTCACGCTCGGCTGGATCCAACGCGGCAATCCGCACAGCCAGCCACTCGTCGCGCCGCCGGCGGTTCGCCAGCAACACCTGACGGCCCCGGTCGCTGAGCGACACCAGACACTGCCGGTGGTCGCGCGGATCGGGCCGGCGCACCACATAGCCGCGCGCTTCCAAGCTGTTCACGATTCGGGTCATGGACGGCGGCTGAACTCGCTCCTGGGCCGCCAGCTCGCCCATGAGTTGATCACCAGAGTTGAGCAGCACCGCCATTGCGGAGAGCTGGTTCGGATTCAGGCCCAAAGACTCATCCTGCATCTGTCGCAGCCGGCGGGCCAGCCGCATTACCGCCGGGCGGAGTGCATGCGCTAGCCCGGCCGCCGTACGAAGATTTTCCCCAGTCCCACCCACTTAGCTCAGCATATACTTAGCAATGCTAAATAACAAGGCTATGCAGTAGTGGAAACACGCCGGCGTCGAGTGAGCCAGATCACCGTCCCGATCAGCACGGCACCCGCCGCTACCAGGCCAATGGCGGCGCCCAGGGCATCATTCAGGATCCTGTACAGCGATACCGGCCAGATGCTCAACAAGATCGCGCAGCCGATGACTGCGAAGGCGTACCGGCGGGTCTGCACGAAGGCAGTGAGCAGTGCCGCCGTGACAACGGCTGCACAGAGCAGTCCAAGCCACTCGCCATTCGGTCCACCCTGCAACGCAATGCTCGCGGCCCAGCCACTAAGACCAGCCAGGGACCAAGCCAGAGTGCGGCTAAGCAGCAGGCCACTGGCTGCCAGGGCCAATCCCACAACCAGAAATCCGACTGCCAGATACGTAGCCTCCCTCGCTGGATCCGTGCCGACGTCGATCAGATTGAACACGACGGCGCATACCAGCAACATCCCGCCGGACCAGCCGGAGACGAGGAATGCGCCAGAGCGAAGCAGCACCGCGCCAATCGCGGATGCCAGTACGACGACCGCTGAGGAAACCACGAACTTTTGATCATCGAAGATCACCAGGTAAGCGAAGCCGGCCGCGTAACAGGCCAACGCCAACAGGATCCGGCCCAGCTCGGGTCGAGCGCCGCCCTTGATCAATGCCGCGCCTCCAAGAGCAGGCACCAGAAGGGACGCGACGGCAACCAGCTTGCGTCCGATGCTGCCTAGATCATCCCAGTAGAAAGAGCCGAGCATGATCACCGCACCTAACACGAGGGCACCTCCGACGTAACCAAGAACCTCCAACACCGCAGCGCCCTTGGTGGCCGATCCTTGAACCGGCTTTGGATAACCAGACTCTGGAACAAACTGGCCGTCCTGCCGATCGGCGCGCGCGGCATCCGCCAGCCCCTGAGCTTGGAGCGCGGATAGCACGCGTTGCTCGACAAGTCGGGCAAGCTGGGTTCCGAGTCTGTCCATCACCACATCCTGCCGCGACTCGCGAACTACAGTGACAGTTGTGGAGGAGCCGGTCCCGCACCGCCGTTTTTGGGTGCAAGCGCCCGTACCGGCCCTCGATGTCGACGGATTGGCTGTTGTGACCGTGGGCACCGCGATCTTCGGTGTGGTCTCCCTGGTCCTTGCCTTTGCTTATGACTGGCTCGCAGCGCACGGCCACGGTTTGTGGCTTCCAGTGAGCGTGGCCGGCTTCGCACTGGGCGTGGTCGGGCTGGCGTACTGCTGGAGACGCCGCCGCCGCCGCAGGGCAGTCGAATCAGTGATGTAAAACCCAGCCTTGATCGAGAAGCTGAAGCGTTCCTCATGGAGTTGATGGCGTGGAAAACCGCGATCCATGAGCGATTCCCGGACGCTGGCGGCCAGCCGAGGTGAGGCGCAAAGGTACACATCATGATCGCTGAGGTCACCGACGATCCGGCCCAGTGCAGGCGCGCTCATGTCGTTGGCGGCATCCCCGGACGGACCGACGAGGTAGACAACCCGGGCACCAGAGCGTTCTGCAATCTCATCGAGTTCGTGCTTGAAGACGAGGTCTTGTTCTTTCGCGGCGCGATAGACAAGCGTGACGTCCCTGCCTGGCAGGTCGATCACCTCGAACAGCGCTCTCATCGGACTAATTCCGACACCGCCGGCGATCAACAACACGCGTGGCCGGCGGCGCCGCCTGCTTGTGATTACGCCGTACGGACCTTCGGCGAACACCAAAGTGCCAACCGGAACTCGAAAGATCCGCCGGGTCCCATCGCCGCAGGCCTTGACGGTGATCCGTAGCAGGTGGCGGGTTGGTGGCGCCGATAAGGAGAACGGGTACGCCGAGCTCCACGTCTTAGCTGTGAGGAACCGCCATCGGAAGAACTGGCCCGGCTCAGCTCTCAACTCGTCCAGGTGCTGACCAGACATCAGCACGCTCATCACGTCGGGAGACTCCTGGCGGACTTCTTCAACTCTCAGACGGTGTCGCCATAGCTGGAATAGCGGCTGCAGCAGCCGCCACCGCAAGACGAGCGCGAAGGCGTAGGTGTAGAGCAGGCTCCAGGCAATCTGGAGCGCGCGCCGTCCAACGAGGTCTGGACCTGCCAGCTGGTGTACGAAGCCGAACGCCACAGCCAGATATGTCAGTAAGTGCAGGAAGTGCCACTGCTCATAGGAGAGGCGTCGTCGCAGCGTCCGCAGTGAGGCCAGTCCGACGAGCACCAGAATCGCGGTACCGACCAATGCGGTCGTCAGCCCGGGAATCCGCAGCAGGTCCTTCGCCGCTGCCCCGAGGTCGATCGACCTTGCCTCCGCCCAAGCTTCGACTGCGGCCA
>JBKPEY010000361.1:0-7527 GCA_046744405.1 Actinomycetota bacterium | reverse complement strand
CATGAAGTGCGAGCGTACGCGTCGACAGCCCTTACCGTAGCCAGTTCCATGCGGCAGTTATCACGACTATGAGCACGAGGCCGCCGAGTACCGCGGAGACGATGAGCCGACGTGCCCGTGGGTTCATGGGCCCAGGATAGGACGCCGGACCGTCTCCTTTTTGAGAGCGGCTCGCGCATCGCGCTGCGAATCCGCCGCTCGCAGCTCACCACAAATCCGGTACAGCCTGTGCTGGGCTGGATTACGGTGTGAGTCATGGGCGAACTTCGCTTGTATGCCGTCGGCATCGAAGAAGTTCGCGGCATGTTCGGAGCCTCGCCGCAGGTGGCCGAACACCTGCGAGCGGTCGCACAGCGCGCCTTCGCTCCGCCAGGATTGGAACGGTCCCACGACCCTGTGGGAAGGGGTGGGCTGCTCTCCAAGCTCGGACCGATCTTCAAGCGAGTGCCCGCCACTCCAGTGATCTCGCCGACCCAACCCGAGCCGCACGACTTGGAAGTGTTGCTGGCGGGAGCGTATGTGCCACCCAATCGGACCGGCGCCACCTGGCGCCTGCTGGAAACCTTGGTACAAAGCATTGCGTGGGGATCCACTCGGATGGGCCTCACCGCACAAGAGCTTGATGATCTTGACTTCGCGCTGGCCCGCGGGGGCGCGTCGGCTTCGATAGGCCTGCGTCATCTGCTGAATAGCACCCTGAGCCTGAATCTGATCCCAGTGAATGGGCTGAAGGTCGGTTGGTACCCGCACCAAAAGCCTGCTGCCATGGCCGAGGCCTATCGTTCGGCGATGCCGGGCATCAAGATCGAAGAGCAACGCGAGATGATCAACTCGCTGACGATTTGGCTGGACGGCTTCGTGCCTTGGGCACAGGTGGCCGCCTCACTCGGCCGACCGGTACCTGATCTTGTCGGTTTCTGGGCTAACTGATCTACTGAGTCCTGGGAACGCCTTTCCAGGGGATGCAATGGACAAAGTCAATTTCAAAAAAGAGTTGGCACACCTGTACAACCCAAAAAACATCGAATGGCAGCTGGTAAGGGTGCCAACGATGAACTTCCTGATGGTCGACGGAAAAGGGGATCCTAATACCGCCCCCGATTACGCTGACTCAGTTGAGGCGCTTTATGGCGTCAGCTATGCCATAAAGCTCTTGAGCCGGAGAACACTGGGCAGAGACTATGTCGTCCCGCCCCTGGAGGGCTTGTGGTCATCCGATGACCCCGCTGCCTTTACCCAGATGAATAAAGAAAAGTATTCGTGGACGATGATGATCATGCAGCCGGACTGGATTACCCGGGCAAGATTCGCCCGGGCAATTGAACCGAAAAAAGCTAGGCGAGATCTTCCGGCATTGTCACGAGTGCGGTTCGAGCCGTATGCCGAAGGCCGTGCACTGCAGTTGATACACATTGGCTCCTACGATGACGAGGCGCCGAAGCTTAAGCAGCTTCATGACGAATACCTGCCCGAACACGATCTGACCCCCAATGGTCCCCACCACGAGATTTATCTCAGCGATCCGCGAAAGACGCCGCCCGCACAGCGAAAGACCATCCTGCGACAACCGATTAAGCAGTTGTGATCGGCTAGCAGGCCTACGCCTAAGCGCTGGCGATCACCAAGACCAGGTCGCCGCCCTCTACCTGTTGCACATCGGCGAGGGCAAGCCGCTTGACCACACCTGGCACTGGGGCAGTGATCGCAGCCTCCATCTTCATCGCCTCGATCGTCGCGACCGTGGCACCTGCCTGAACCTGGTCGCCCTCGCTGACCGTGACGGTAACCACCCCGGAGAACGGTGCGGCGACATGGCCGGGATTGCTGGAATCCGCGCGCTCAGCAGTTTTGACATCGACCTTGATCGACTTGTCACGAACCCGAATCGGTCGTAGCTGCCCATTGATCGTGCACATCACGGTTCGCATGCCCCGCTCGTCGGCGTTGCCGATTGCGGACAGGCCGAGAATCAAGCTGACGCCCCTGCCGATTTTGGCTACGTGCTCCTGGCCGGGTTGCAGCCCGTAGAGGAAGTCAACGGTGTTGAGGCGTCCGACATCACCGTAGGTTGCCCGGTTGGCCAGGAACTCCTTAGTGGGCCCTGGGAACAACAGGCGGTTCAGCGTGCTCTGTCGCACCTGTCCCTTGTCGTCGAGGTCGGCTGAGTCCTCGGACGAGAGCTCAATATCTCGGACCGGCACGGTACGACCCTGCAGCGCCTTGGTCCGGAACGGTTCTGGCCAGCCGCCAGGCGGGTCGCCGAGTTCCCCGTTGAGAAAGCCGATCACCGAGTCGGGAATGTCGTACTTATGCGGGTTCTCGGCGAAGTCATCTGGATCCGCGCCGACAGCGACCAGGTGCAATGCAAGATCACCGACCACCTTCGATGACGGTGTGACCTTCGGCGGCCTACCCAAGATCTTGTTCGCCGCGGTGTACATCGCCTCGATTTGCTCGAACTTCTCACCGAGTCCCAGCGCAATGGCTTGTTGCCGGAGGTTGGAGAGCTGACCGCCCGGAATCTCGTGGTCGTAGACCCGCCCCGTTGGGCTGGGCAGCCCAGACTCGAACGGCGCGTAGACCTTGCGCACCGCTTCCCAGTACGGTTCCAGCTCCATTACCGCGCGTAGGTCAAGATTGGTGGGCCGCTCAGTGTTCGCACATGCAGCGACGAGTGCCGAGGCAGGCACCTGGCTGGTGGTTCCTGCCATCGGGGCGCTCGCCACGTCAACGGCGTCGACTCCCACCTCGATGGCGCTTAGCAGCGTTGCTAGCTGGCCACCGGCAGTGTCGTGGGTGTGCAGGTGCACCGGAAGATCGAAATTCTGCCGCAGCGCGGCAACCAGCTTTCGCGCCGCCGGGGGACGCAGCAGTCCGGCCATGTCCTTGATCCCGATGACGTGCGCGCCGGAGTTCACCATCTTTTCGGCTAGCCGCAGGTAGTAGTCGAGGGTGTACAGGTCCTCGGTTGGCGAGTTGAGGTCACCGGTGTAACACAGCGCGACCTCGGCGATTGTGCTGCCGGTCTCGCGTACGGCCTCAATCGCCGGCCGCATCTGCTCAACGTCATTGAGCGCATCGAAGATGCGGAAGATGTCGATCCCGACCTCGGCGGCTTCGGCTACGAACGAAGTGGTGACCTTGGTCGGGTACGGCGTGTAACCGACGGTGTTGCGGCCGCGCAGCAGCATCTGCAGGCAGAGGCCCGGCATGTTGTAGCGCAGCGCCGCGAGGCGTTCCCATGGATCCTCGGCGATGAAGCGGAGCGCCACATCGTACGTCGCGCCGCCCCAACACTCGACCGACAGCAGTTGGGGTGTCATGCGGCCTACATACGGTGAGATCCGGATGAGGTCCTTGGTCCGAACCCGAGTGGCAAGCAGCGACTGGTGCGCATCACGGAAGGTGGTATCGGTGACCTCGACCGGGACCCGTTGCCGCAGGTCCGCTGCGAATGCTTCCGGACCAAGATCAAGAAGCCGCTGCCGAGACCCCTGAGGCGAGGGCGCGGTGAGATTGACTCCCGTGGGGCGCTTGAGGCCCGGGTCGAGTTGGGTTGGCGCCGGGCCGTGCGGCTGGTTGACCGTTACCTCAGCCAGCCAGCGCAGCAGCTTGGTGCCGCGATCCGCCGGGGCGTGCGCGGTCAGCAGATCGGGCCGCTCCTCGATGAACGACGTCGAGACGTCGCCCGCCATGAAATCTGCATCCTCCAGAACCGCTTGCAGGAAAGGAATGTTGGTGCTCACGCCGCGGATTCGGAACTCAGCCAGCGCGCGGCGGGCACGCGTCACGGCCGACTCGAAGTCACGGCCGTGGCAAATGAGTTTGACCAGCAGGGAATCGAAGTATGCGCTGATCTCGACACCGATATCGAGCGTGCCGCCGTCGATGCGCACACCTGCGCCGCCGGCGGAACGGTAGGCGGTGATTGTCCCGGTGTCGGGCCGGAAGTCGTTCCCCGGATCTTCGGTGGTTATCCGGCACTGCAGTGCTGCGCCGTTGATCCGAATCATCTCCTGGGAGAGACCAAGATCACCCAGGCTGGCCCCAGCGGCAATCCGCATCTGCGACTGCACAAGATCAACATCGGTGATCTCCTCGGTAATGGTGTGCTCGACCTGGATCCGCGGATTCATCTCGATGAAGACATGCTGACCGGCACGCGGCCCCTCGGTTTCGACCAAGAACTCAACGGTGCCCGCATTGCAGTAGTTGATGGACTCGGCAAATCGCACCGCGTCGCCGCACAGCGCCGCACGCAACTCAGCCGAGATGTGCGGAGCCGGCGCGATCTCGACCACCTTCTGGTGACGCCGCTGCACGGAGCAGTCCCGCTCGAAGAGATGGATCGTATTGCCGTCATTGTCGGCGAGAACCTGCGCCTCGATGTGGCGTGCCCGAGCCACTGCCTGCTCGATGTAGGCGGTTGGATCCCCAAAAGCACCTTCAGCCTCGCGCATGGCGGCGGCCAGAGATTCTCGGAGCTGCGCCGGCTCACTGACCCGGCGCATGCCTCGGCCACCGCCGCCCGCAACCGCTTTGACGAACACCGGGAAGCCGATGCCTTCGGCGCCAGCAATGAGCTCATCGATGTCCGCTGAGGGCGGTGTGGACTTCATGGCCGGTACACCTGCGGCTCGCGCCGCCTGGATGGCGCGGACCTTGTTGCCGGCTAGCTCGAGTACCTCTGCGGGTGGGCCGATGAAGGTAATGCCAGCCTCAGCACAGGCACGGGCAAGCTCGGGATTTTCGCTCAGGAAGCCGTAGCCGGGATAGATTGCGTCGGCATCGGACTCCTTGGCCGCGCGCATGATCTCGTTGATGTCGAGGTAGGCGCGTACCGGGTGGCCACGATCGCCGATGAGGTAGGACTCATCGGCTTTGATCCGGTGAATGGCGTTGCGGTCCTCGTACGGAAATACCGCGACGGTCCTCACGCCCAGCTCATAGGCCGCGCGGAAGGCCCGGACCGCGATTTCACCGCGATTGGCGACCAATACCTTGCCGAACATGGGTCGAATCTAGCCGGAGATTGTTACCGCAGCGAGACAGCCTCAAATGGCGCTGAGACGAAATCGAACGGTCACCTGACCTGAAATAGTCTGCAAAGCCGGCTGAAAATCGAATGCGGCATCGTTTGCTCCCCTCGCCATAGCGAAGGCGCGCATTTCCCGCCCGGCAAAACCACCGTCCAGATCAGAGACCTCAACAAGATCTCCCACGGTTGTGCCGAATGCCGCCGCATAGTCCGCCGCACGGCGACGGGCGTCAGCAATCGCGGCGAGCCGTACGTCACGAAACATTGGGTTGTCGGGTCGAAGTGACCACCATGGTCCATCGATCTGGCTGTTGGGCAATTCCGTAAGGGCCAGTACTAGGGGGGACAGCGACTCGAGATCGGCGACAACGATCTGGGTGCTGAAAGTGCCCTGATAGCCGGTGATTTTGGCGGGGGTACGTCGGTTGAAAACCGGCGAGACATGCAGGGCGCTGGTGCTGGACCGCTCGATCGCCGCCTCAAACCGTTGCAGCAGCTGCGACACCGTGGTCGACCCCTCGGCCAGCTGGGATCTGGTTCGCTCGGCTGAATCCCCTGACGCGTGCAGGGTCAGTGTGAGTGTCGCAAGGTCCGGCGGACCCTCGAGCTGAGCCTCTCCGCGTACGGTGACCAATGGCGCAGATCCGGTTGGTTCAGGCATGGCAAGACACTATGTCGCCATCCCCAATTTCCGACCAGTGCGGTTTTCGACCTCGATGTGGCCGCTTGGTGCTCAAATATCCGCCCAGTGCGGACAACCGTGGGGTAACGGCTTTGGGGCTAGGCGTTTACCCGACACTGAAACCGTGCATCTACACGGTGTCAGGCCCTTCAAGATCGCTGTCCCTGAAGAGCATCTGCTCGATCTTGGCCGGCGGTTGGTAGAGACGCGATGGCCCGAGCCGGCGACAGTCCCAGATTGGTCGCAGGGAGTACCCCTTCACGACCTTCAGCAGCTGTGCAGGTACTGGCGGACCGAGTACGACTGGCACGCGACAGAGCACCGGTTGAACCGCTGGCCGCAGTACCTGATCGACATCGATGGGCTCACCATTCACTACTTTCATCTGCCCTCCCCCAGCCCATCGGCCGTGCCGTTACTCCTTACGCACGGCTGGCCCGGGTCGTTCTTCGAATTCGAGCAGGCGATGGAACGGTTGGCGGACTCCGATTTCGACCTGGTGGTGCCTTCGCTGCCCGGATATGGCTTCAGCGGCAAGCCCGCTGCTCAGGGCTGGGGTGTGCACCGAATAGCACAGGCATGGGCAGAGCTCATGCAACGCCTGGGTTATTCGCGATTCATTGCGTGCGGCAGCGACTGGGGCACCAGCATCTCGACGAGCTTGGCTCTGCACTATCCAGACCGGCTGCTCGGCCTGCACCTCATCCCACCGCTCGTCCCACTGTCTCCGGCAGGTGGCCAAGCACCGACGCTCCAGGAGCGGAAGGCAGCACAGGAGCTGTCTGAGCGCAGCCGAACCGGATCGGGTTATTCCGCCATGCATGGCACTCGGCCGCAGACGATCGGTTACTCGCTGCTTGACTCTCCGGCCGGCCTCTGCGCGTGGATACTCGAGAAACTGTGGGCCTGGTCTGATCATGCTGGTGATCTTTACCAGGTGCTCAGCCAAGATCAGGTGCTGGACAACATCACGCTCTATTGGCTCACCGGCACCGGCGCCTCGTCGGCGCGGCTCTATTGGGAGAGCATCGACGAGATCTCCACCTGGTTCACCGACACCGTCAAAGACTCCATCGATGTGCCCACCGGTTGCACGATCTTTCCTCGGGAGGTACCCCGCCCCTCCCGACGGCTGGCCGAGCGGCGTTTCAGAAATATCCTCCACTGGGGCGAGCCCGCTCATGGTGGCCATTTCGGCGCCTGGGAACAGCCCGACTTGTTCGTTCGGGAAGTCCAAGCCGTACGCCAAGCAGTGACTCAGCCAGTGTCCTGAGAGCCAACAAGATCACCGAGAAACTTCAGAATCGTCTCCAGCTCTGTTGGCGTACGGCGGGCCAGCACCTGCTGAAGCGTCGCTGCCTGGCTGGCGTATGTCGGAGCGAGGCGGTCGGCGGCATCGGGCTTTGGTACGACGAGTACCTTCCGGCGATCACCACTAACCCTCTCGCGACGTACCAAATCAGTCTTCTCGAGTCGGTCAATCACACCGGTGACCGTGCCTGAGGTGAGGCCGGTGGCCTCCGCTAGCTGACCGGGCGTCATTGGCCCGCGTGTCCGGAGCAAGGTCAGGAACTGCGAGTCGCTTGCGCCGAGTCCAAGACGTGCGTTGGCAGCGTGATTGAAGAGCACAACCTGAGCGATCATCGCGATCATCTGCTGCTGGATCTCGATCTCGAGGTCCTTCCTGCGCGCCACGGGCATTACCTCTTTCATCAATTTGAATTTATCTTGCTTTTCCAAGATACTTGTTAGAATGAGATTCACGGATATCTAGATAATCATAGAAGGGAGTACACCATGACCTCGA
>JBKPEY010000031.1:0-2804 GCA_046744405.1 Actinomycetota bacterium | reverse complement strand
AGCGTGGGCCTGGAGCGCAGGCTCGCCCACCGCTATCCCGGACAACTGTCCGGCGGGCAGCAGCAGCGAGTTGGCGTGGCCCGGGCGCTGGCGGCCGATCCGTTGGTTCTGCTCATGGATGAGCCTTTTTCGGCGGTGGATCCGGTGGTCCGCAGCGAGCTCCACGACTTCTTTCTCGGGTTGCAACGCGAACTCAGCAAAACCATCATTCTGATCACCCATGACATCGACGAGGCCATGAAGCTTGGTGATCAGGTCGCCATTATGCGAGTTGGCGGGCATCTGGCGCAGGTCGGAACGCCGCAGGAGTTGCTAGATGAGCCCGCTGATGCGTTCGTGGAGGGTTTCGTCGGCCGCGATCGCGGCTTCCGGTCGCTGTCCTTCCAGCCGGCAAGCGAGCTGAGCCTGGAAAGAGTCAAGGTCGTTCGGGACGTGGAGGCTGCAAGCGGCGCGGGACCACTTCTCGTGGTGGATGGCGACGCGCGACCAGTCGGCTGGGCGCATCCGGAGCGTCCCGGTCAAGTGTTCGCGCTCGGCGCTACGTTCAGCCCCGAGACAGACTCACTTCGGGCCGCCCTCGACTCCGCGCTTACCTCGCCATATGGCCTCGCCGTCGCCGTAACGGCTGACACCCACCGCTATGCCGGTGTGGTCAGCGCCGACGCGATCCTCGACAAGGTCAGGGACGTACGAGTCTCGATCGCGGAGTCGATCTCCATTCGTGACCTCGAAGCCGCCGAAGAGGACGCCAACCTCGACCAATCGGAGCCCGGCTACGAGGACGTGGCCGGACCACCAGATGACGATGATCCAGATGACGACGCTGGTCAGGGACACGAGTCGGAGGATGCCAGCAGCGAGTCGACGACGGAGTCGGTGGAGTCGGTATACAACTGGGAGGACGATTCGGCCGGCGGAGCGCATGACTGGGAGAACGAGGTCACCCAGGCAATTGAGCGGGAAAACGAGCCGGCGCCGGCGCAGCAGCCACCCCAAGATCAATCAGAGCCAATCAGCGATGCCAGCGCCGACGAACCCGATGCCGATCACGTACAAGCTGCTGCCCAGCCGCCTCCCGAGACTAACGTCGAGGAGAACGGCGACACGCCCATCGGCGTTGAGCGTCCAGAGTCTGCTACGGAACCTGCCAGCGATCGGACGCCTGTTATGGAAGATCACCGCAGGTCCGATGAGCACCGCGAGGGCTGGGAAGCGATGGGCAGGGCACTATATGGCCGGAGCTCGGGCATACTGCAGTGAACCTCGACTGGGCCTGGATCGAACGCAACCTGCCGATGATCGGCAGTTTGTTGGTGGAGCACGTCATTCTCGCCGTGCTACCCGTTGTGATTGCTTTCCTGGTCTCGTTGCCGCTCGGCTATTTGGTCTATAGGACCAAGCGGGTCGCCAACCTCATCCTGGCTTTCTTCGGCGTCATCTACTCGATTCCCTCCTTGGCACTCTTCGTGATGATGCCGTTGATCTTGGGCACCAAGATCCTCAATCCAGTCAATATCGTGGTTGCACTGGCCATCTATTCGATTGCGCTGCTGGTCCGGAGCGTCGTGGACGGGCTACGTGCGGTGGCACCAGCGGTGAGGCAGTCCGCTACAGCTGTCGGTTACGGCTGGTCGCGACGACTCTTCGGCGTTGAACTCCCGCTCGCCATGCCGGTGATCTTCGCTGGGCTGCGCGTCGTCACGGTTTCCAACATCGCTCTGGTGAGCGTCGCGGTTCTGGTCGGAAGCGGAGCGCTAGGCAAGCTCTTCGATCTTGGCTTCGCCAGCTCCTTCTACACCCCGATCATCATCGCGTTGATCTTGATGCTGGCGCTGTCGCTGATCTTTGATGGTCTGATCTTGCTCATTCAGCGGGGTACATTGCCATGGCTGAGGAGGCGGCCGGCATGAACCTTTTCAGCTATCTCTCCGATCCCGCTAACTGGCAGGGTCCCGACGGGATCTGGAACCTGCTGCTCCAGCACCTGTTCTATACCGTTTCGTCAGTGGCTATTGCTGCGGCAATTGCCATACCGCTGGGCATCTTCATCGGACACACGGGCCGTGGTTCCTTCCTGGTCATCGGCCTCAGTAATGCCGCGAGAGCTATTCCGACGCTCGGTCTGCTGGTTCTTGTGGTGCTGCTGCTGGGCACTGGTACCGGACCGATCATCGGTGTCCTGGCGGTACTGGCCCTGCCACCGATCTTGACCGCCACAGCGGCAGGTGTTCGGGGTGCTGATCATGAAGCGGTGCACGCCGCACGAGCGCTTGGCATGTCTGCGGGGCAGGTGGTGGCCAAAGTCGAGTGGCCACTTGCTCTGCCGCTGGTGATCTCCGGACTGCGAAGCGCAACTCTGCAGGTTGTTGCCACTGCGACGGTTGCTGCCTATAGCTCGGGAGAAGGTCTAGGTCGGCTGCTCATTACGGGCAACGCAACTCGTAATTACCCAGAAATGTTTGCGGGCGCCTTTCTGGTTGCCGTGCTGGCTATCGTTCTGGATATTTTGCTGGGCGGACTCGGTTGGCTTGCTGCCCGCCATGCCAGCCCAGGACGTCGCTCGATCCGCAGCCGTCAAGCTGGCCCGGAGGGCGAGATGATCGGCGAGTCCTCGCAGACCCAACTTAATCTCGTCGGATAGTCGAGTCTGTCCGACAGCTATATGGAGGGGTTTCCCTAATGAAGATCAAGCAATCACTCGTTGGTGTCGGACTTGGCATCGCTGCGCTACTTCTGGCGGCCTGCGGCGGCAACAACAATCCGTTGGGCGAGGCGAGCTCGTCGCAGCCTTCCGCAACGGGTTC
>JBKPEY010000142.1:0-3071 GCA_046744405.1 Actinomycetota bacterium | reverse complement strand
GGCCCGCACCGCCTGGCGGACATCGGCGCCCTCGAGCAGCGCAACTGCGGCGGCCACTGCAAATTGATCACCGGCGCCACAGGCGTCAAGGCGGCCTGGCCTCGGCCTGGCGATATCCAACACCGGGACATGTGTGGTACGCGGCGGGTCCGTGGCCTCGGTGAGGACCGCCCCACGACTCCCGATAGTCACTGCGACGCTCCGGGCCTGCCAGTTTTCGCAAAGCTGTCGACCCTGTTCAGCGGGATGATCAGCACCGCACGACAGTCGCGCCTCATCCGCGTTCGGCGTTACCACTGTGCAGCCGCGTACCGGAGCCGGACCACGAGGATGGGGATCCCAAACCACCGGCACAGAATGCATTTCGAGAAGTGCTTGGCGGATCGTTGGCAGGGCAGCCACGCCCCGGCCGTAATCGGCGACCATGATCGCGCCCGCCGACGTCAGCGCGCGTACGGCCGCCGGCGGCAACGGTGTGCGACGCGCACGCCCCGAACCGGAGTCCACCCGTAGCATCGGAATCTCACCTGCCGCCACCCGACACTTGCACACAGTGCTGCCCTCCAGCGGGAGGGAACAGACCTCGACATGATCAGTTAGCAAATTGAGCAGCGCATCGCCAAGATCATCGCTGCCGAGCGCGGTGATCAAGATGACGTCTTTGCCGGAGCGGGCTGCCAGCAACGCTGCAAGGCCGGCGCCACCGGGCCGACGCCGCTGGCGGGTAACGTCGACCACCGGCACAGGCGCTTCGGGACTCAGCCTGCTGGCGTCCCCCTCAATGTCGATGTCCAGCATCGAGTCGCCGAGAACAACCAGCGGACCGCGGCGGGCGACCCCATTCCCGATGTGCGGGGTCACTGTTCACCTATCTGCGCGGCCTGCAAGGACTTATCGAGCGCAATGCAGAGCGCATGGATCAAGCTCAGCTGGATCTCCTGCACTGTTGCGACAGTTGGAGCGTCCACGGCGATCGCGGAGTCTGAGAGCGCAGCGAGTGGATTGGGCGCCGGGCCGGTTAGCGCCCAAACTGTGACGCCGAGGTCGAGTCCGGCCTTCGCGGCTGCGATCACGTTTGGGCTGGTGCCACTGGTGGAGAGGGCAACCAAGACGTCGCCCGGCCGCCCGTACGCCTGAACTTGACGGGCAAACAGTTCCTCGATGCCGTAGTCGTTTGCAATTGCGGTGACCGCGGAAGAGTCAGCCGACAGCGCGACCGCAGGGAGCGGTCGACGCTCCTCCCGGAAGCGACCGAGCAGTTCGCCGGTGAGATGCTGCGCCTCCGCCGCGCTGCCGCCGTTGCCGCAGGCCAGCAACTTGCCGCCGGCACCAAAGATGGTGGCAAGCTGCTGGCCCCACTCCGCGACGACCGAGGCGGCCGATTGTGCGATCCGAGCGGCGCCCGCTAAGTCGTCGAGATGCCGGATAACGAGATCGGTAGTCACATCCCCCGTAGTCAGATTTCTCGTATTCAAATTGCCAGCCCTCCTTTCGTGACGACGTTGGCCGTGTCAGTTTTCCGGTGCGGCCGAAGCTCCGCCACGGCCGCAACAACCTCGCCTGGATCGATCGACGACAAGCAGGGATGATCAGGTACCGAGCAGCTCCGCATCCTGGTGTTTCGACATGCGGCCTGCTGATCACCGAGCAGCGCCCGCGGCACACCGTAGGGAGCCCACTGCTGAGCTGGCACAACGGGTGCGAACAGCGAGACCACCGGTGCGCCGACAGCCGCGGCCAGATGTGCCGGCCCGGTATTGGGCACGACCACGACCTCCGCGCCAGCGAGGACGGCGGCCAATTCCGGAAGGGAAAGCCGCCCTCCCAAATCCACGGCCGACATGCCTGCTGATCTCGTCGAAGCAACCAAGCCGGTCAGGGTCGCCTCATCCGCAGACCCGGTGACAACCACTCGGTGTCCGGCCGCCAGCAGCGCCGCCACCATGGCCCGGCTGTGTACGGCCGTGGGCCGCCTCGCCGGCACCGCGGCACCGGGATGGAAGACCACATACGGTTCGGCGCCGACCCGATGGGTGACATCAGGAAGCGGGCGGCGTACCGCAAGCCGGGCTCCCTGCTCGTCGGCAACAAAGCCAGCAGCGATGGCCAGCGAGAGACCGCGCTCAGACTCCGGGAGGCCATCAGGCACTCGATGGCGCAAATCGAGAAGGGATCCGGGATAGTCCTCAGAAATCGCACCGATCCAAGGCACCTTCGCCATCCGTAACAGCAGGGCAAGCGGCAATGCGGACTGGTGAAAGGAGGTCAGCACCACCGCCGCGTCAAAACAGCGAGCCTCTACTTCGGCGACGAGATCGGCAATCGCGCGCGGGCGGACTGGCGGCGGATCGAACAGTACCCAGGGCGCGTCGAATTCCATGACATCGTCGACTCCGGGCAGCATCTCGGCCGCCTCATCGAGGCCCTCCCGGACAAGCATGGTGACCTTGGCGCTCGCTGCCACGGCGCGCACCGCCGGCCCGGCGAGCAGCACATCACCGAGACTGTCGAGTCGGGCCACCAGCACCCGGGAGAATCGACTAGGTCCGTTCATCCTGATCTTCCGACGTGGCGGCGTACCGCCGTGCGCAGGTTAGGGGCGACAGCGGCGACCTGCTGGGCATGATCAACTTCGTCGACCTTGGTGTGCCGCGTCGGTACGAGGACCGCTCGGGCTCCGGCGGCTAACGCGGCATCCACGTCACTGCCGATGTCGCCGATCAGCAGGCATTCTCCCGGTGCCAGACCAAGCTCTCGGGCGGCCGCGGTCACCATGCCAGGTTCGGGCTTGCGGCAGCCGCAGCCCGCGTCCGGTGCGTGCGGGCAGACCTGCCAGGTGTCAAAGGGACCCAGCAGCGATTCAACGCGGGCATTGACCCGTGCCAGCTCGTCGGGATTGATCAAACCGCGGGCGACGCCGGATTGGTTGCTTACTACGCCGACCGCGACACCCCGCCGGCGTAGCTGGTTGAGGGTACGCCGGGCTCCGGGCATGGGCTGGACTCGCCGCGGATCCGCGAGATACGGGACGTCTTTGATCAAGGTTCCATCCCGATCGAAGAGCACGGCGC
>JBKPEY010000465.1:0-1665 GCA_046744405.1 Actinomycetota bacterium | reverse complement strand
GATGACGAATACGCCGCCATGCTTCGCTTCAGCGGTCTGAATGAACAACAGCTGCGACGATTCCGGATGGAGCAAGCCGAGCTTGGCGGTGTCGATCTTGATCAGTGGTCGGGAATCATCCTCGGCGGCGGCCCGTTCCAGGCCAGCGATCCGGAGGATGTGAAGTCCGCAACTCAACGGCGAGTCGAGGCCGAGCTGTCGGCGTTACTAGATCAGGTGGTGGAGCGAGACTTCCCCTTCCTGGGCGCGTGTTACGGAATTGGAACGCTTGGCCGGCACCAGGGTGCAGTTGTTGATCACACGTTCCACGAACCGATCAGCGGCATCCAGATCAAGCTGACCGAGGCCGGTGAAGAAGATCAACTCTTTAGCCGTGCCGGCTCCCAATTCGGGGCGTACGTGGGACACAAGGAGGCAATCAGTAAGTTGCCGGCACATGCGGTGGCCCTGGCTTACGCAGAGTCGTGTCCGGTGCAGGCGTTCCGCGTTGGAACCAGGGTTTATGCCACCCAGTTCCATCCCGAGCTGGATCTAGACGGGTTGGCCACGCGCGTGGAGGTCTACAAATACGCCGGCTACTTCGAGCCCGATGAGGCCGATGCCGTTATGGCGGCTGCACGTGCCAGCGGGGTCACCGAAGTCCCCAACATCCTCAAGGGTTTCGTGGAGCTCTTCGCACGTTAGGGATCCTGCTACAGGTCGCGGAGGCCGCTGCCAAGGATGACGACGCCGATCATGAACATCATGAGCGAGGTCAGAATTCTTCCGTTGCCAGCGAGCCAATCACGAGCAGACACGAGCCGGGGCTCCATCTTTTGTGGCGCCACGAAGGATCCAACGATGGGTATGACGACGGTCGAGGTGGCGATCGCGGTATACATGATGATCAGTAGGACAGCTTCATCTGCCTTGACGGAGGCCGCACTCAAGGCAAGCCCACCGGCGACGCCGAGAAGCAGACCCTTCGGTCTAAAGCTCAGAATTACTGCAATCCCGAAAGAGACGACGGGACCGAAGGAATCAACTGCAGCGAGCCAGCGCGGCAGGCCTGTGCTGGTCTGAGAGCGTCGTCGCAGGTAAATTGCGGCCAACACCATCAATGCCGTCCCGATCACGATCTCAAGGACGACAAACGCCGTATCCGGACGCCTTTGCAGTGGCTTGGAAAGAGCCGCGGCCCCTACGGCACTCAGAATGATGACCGCAGCGACTCCGATCACCCAGCCGACCAGAAAGGGGAATGCGGACCGACCGCGGTTGGGCGAGAGCAAAATCAAGATAGTTACGGTCAAGGGCACTGAGCTGAATGCCAGTGCCACGGCGATCGGCAGCAGCGTGCCGAGTGCCTGCCACATCGTTCCTGATCGTCCTCTGGGTTTTGTGAGGCGACCACGCTATCGGACCCAGGTGCGCTTGGCGATCGAAAGTTTGGGGTGTGAATCAGGCCGGCTATCGATAAGGAGAGAGCGTGGGATCGATGTGGTTGATCCTTATTGGCGTCATCGGCGCTGCCCTCGCGGCTATCTTCGGCGTGCTGGACTTGCTGAACCTGCCACGGCGTACCGCTGCTTTCAGCACCGGCCGGCTGCACGCGATTCTCAACTCCGCCGCACTGGTGATCTTCCTCCTTGGCTTCATCTGGCGGTTCAATACCCAGGACAGCTG
>JBKPEY010000097.1:0-6468 GCA_046744405.1 Actinomycetota bacterium | reverse complement strand
AAATCGTCCAAACCAGCGAACGTAAACTGCACGCTGGACTGCCTGTCCAGACACATGCCATCCCGGTCAAGGTCGATGATCATGTGGTCGCAGTCGTCGAGCAGCACACAAGTCAGCTTGCCGTACGTGGGGCGCCCAGCTCATTGGAAAAGGCTTACCTGGAAGCGGCAGGAGACCTGGCCAAGATGATTACGGTGGGGGCCTTTCCGATTCCCAGCGATGCGACCCATCCGGCTTTCAGCCCGCGTGTCGGTGACGGATTCATCCGGCTGGATCCTGGCGGCGACGTGACCTATGCCAGTCCCAATGCACTGAGTGCCTATCGGCGGCTCGGGCTGCGTGGCGACCTCGTCGGGGAGCAGCTGGGCAGTCTGACCGCGGAGCTGCTGCCGGCCGGACCGGATCCGGTCGATGAGTCAGTGCAGTCGATCTTGTCGGGTCGGATGGCACGCCGGACTGAGCTGGTGTCAGGCGAGGCGCATCTGATGGTTCGGGTATTGCCGCTAGTCGACGGCGGCGAACGCGTCGGCACGATCGTGCTCTGCCGGGATGTGAGCGACCTGCGGAGCAAGGAGCGCGAGCTGGTCACCAAAGACGCCACCATCCGTGAGATCCACCATCGGGTCAAGAACAATCTGCAAACCGTGGCGGCGCTGCTACGCATGCAGGCGCGGCGAATCGAATCGTCGGAGGCCAGGGTTGCGCTGACTGACGCCATGTCTCGGGTTGCGTCCATCGCCATCGTGCACGAGACGTTGTCACAGGCCTTCGATGAGATCGTCGAGTTCGATCGGGTTGCCGACGAGTTGCTCCAGACGGTCGGTGATGTCGCCGCCTCTTGGGGTGAGGTTTCTGCGGTACGTGACGGTAGCTTCGGTCTGCTGCCAGCCGATGTGGCCACCAGTCTGGCGATGATCATCAGTGAGCTCTGCCAGAACGCCGTCGAACATGGCCTCGCTGAGCAGTCCGGTGAGGTGCGGGTGGTGCCAAGCCGGTTCGACGGGCGGCTCCGCATGGAGATCAGCGATGATGGGCGAGGGCTGCCGCAAGGCTTCGATTGGCGTACGTCACGGAGTCTGGGGCTGTCCATCGTCAGCACGCTGGTTGCCGAGATGGAAGGTTCGTTCCAGCTCGGACCACGACAGGCAGGACCGGGAACCCAGGCAGTGGTGGAGATTCCCCTCTAGTTCCATTCGCGCATATTTCGGCGACACGCAGGCTGAGCCTTGACACTGATACTTTCGTTTGGGACCAAACCTCGCACGTCGTGACGCACATACTGAACAAGCTGAAAGCTTCATGCTCAGTCATCTCCAGACGTCTAACGTGTGTCAGCGCCGCACTTCTGACGCTCGCTGGTCGTCATTGGACGGTCAAACGAGGCTAGTGAGATGTACGAGTCCGCGGGGCGCCCGACCTTTAGTGATTGGTGTGATGACATGCAAAACGCCGGGGAATTTCCCCGGCGTTTTCTTGCTGCTGGACGAAGCCTTGGGTTATGCGGTGCGGATGCGCGCGCGTGCGGCGCGGCGCTTCAACGCTCGCCGCTCATCTTCGCTCAGACCGCCCCAGACACCATGATCCTGACCCGCTTCCAGCGCCCACTGCAGGCATGCGTCCCTGACCTCGCATCGCCGGCAGACGTGCTTGGCCTCTTCGATCTGGAGGAGGGCAGGTCCGGTATTGCCGATCGGGAAGAACAGCTCCGGGTCCTCATCCAGACAGGCGGCCTTATGGCGCCAATCCATGGCGTTACACTCCTAACTAGTTGCTCCGGGCCCCTGCACAAGGACCCCGCAGTAATGGGGAAGCAACGAGTCCTCTACACTGAGCCTTGACTCGCGCTCCCCAAGACTTTCAAGTATTGAGACGCAATACAAGACTTTCGAGCGTTCGGTGCCTCACATTTCGATCCAGTTATGGCCTGCGGGGACCTTGTCAACGGGTTCTACCCGCTTCTGACAGCGCAAAACACCTTCCATGACTCAGACAGCTGATCCGGCTTCACGGCCCCGACGCCCACTCACCATCGTCGTGGCGGCAGTGCTCCTGACGGTCGAAGCACTGACTGCTTTGGCCTACGCGGCGCTGGAGCTCGGACAGATCCGGATGGCACGCGCCGTTGTGGGAGTTGGGGTGACGATCCTGATGGCCGCTTTCGGTCTCCTGCTCCTCCTCATCGCCCGAGGAGTCTTCTTTGGCAGGAGGTGGAGCAGAGGACCAGCGGTTGCTACACAGCTGATCTTGTTGCCGCTGGCTTGGAGCTTCGTCGGAGGCCACACCACCTGGGTGGCTGTCATGATGGCAGCCGTGGCGATCACAGTTCTGGTTGGGCTGTTGCATCCGCGTTCGACTGCAGTCTTCGTTGGGTCGAGTGCGGGCAAGACGCAGACATAGCTGATCGAAGACCGCAAGCTCCTTACTCGCCGCTAGCCGCCTCCGCGAGGATGCGGGCCAACTCCTCGTCATGCGCCGCCTCCGCTTCGGCCTGCTGCTTGACCCGGCGGAGGAACGTCTTGGTGCGCTCCTCTTTGGGATTCATCAGCACTTCTTTCGGCGGACCCTCCTCCACGACTACTCCTTGATCCATGAACACCACACGGTCGGCGACCTCGCGGGCGAACCCCATTTCGTGGGTGACCACGATCATGGTCGTGCCCTCTTGAGCTAGATTGCGCATAACGCCGAGGACCTCACCCACTAGCTCTGGGTCGAGCGCCGACGTGGGCTCATCGAAGAGCATCAGCTCCGGCTTCATGGCCAAGGCTCGCGCGATAGCGACCCGCTGCTGCTGCCCGCCGGAGAGCTGCGACGGATAGTACCTGGCCCGTTCTGCGAGGCCGACCATTTCCAGCAGCTCGAGCGCCTCCTTCTTGACACTGTCCTTGGACTGCCGCTTGACCTTGACCGGCGCTTCCATCACGTTCTCAAGGGCGGTCATGTGGGGGAAGAGGTTGAAGCGCTGGAACACCATGCCAATCCGAGATCGCTGTCGTGCGATGTCCTTGTCCTTACGGACGTGCAGCTTGCCATTGCGGTCCTCAATGCCGATCAACTCACCCCCCACCCAGATCCGGCCCCCTGTCAGACTCTCCATCTGGTTGATCAGACGTAAGAACGTGGTCTTGCCTGATCCGCTGGGGCCAAGCAGGCATACGACTTCCTTGGCGTCCACAGCGAGGTCAATCCCCTTCAGCACCTCGTTGGTACCGAACGCCTTGGTGACGTTGACGGCGCGTACCAGATGGTCGGCCGCGGTCGATGTGGCGGTCACTTCGCTCCTCCGATCGCCAAGCCCTTGGCGGCCTCGTCCTTGTCCGCGCTCACCTGGGTGCCGAAGCCGCGGCCGAACCTCTTCTCGAGGTACGCCTGGCCAACCATCAGGACGCTGGAGGCGATCAGGTAGTAGAGCGTGGCTGCCACCAGGATCGGGAAGACCTGGAAGGTACGCGCGCCTATGGCCTGCAGCTGGAAGAAGAGCTCGGTGCCTACCGGAATGGCGATGAGCAGCGAGGTGTCCTTCAGCATAGCGATGGTCTCATTGCCTGTCGGCGGCACGATGACACGCATCGCCTGGGGCAGCACGATCCGGCGCATCGCCTTGCCACGGCTCATGCCGAGTGCCTGCGCGGCCTCCATCTGACCCTTGTCCACACTGAGGATGCCCGCACGCGCAATCTCGGCCATGTACGCGGCCTCGGAGGCGGCCAATCCGATCACGCCGCCGATGAGGCCGACGAAGATCGCGTTGGCGTCGAAGGTGGCGAAGCGCCAGCTACCGGACAGCCCGAGCCAGTCGATGATCTTCCAGTCGAAGGGCACGCCGATCGACAAGCCTGCTGTGAAGAGGACGCCAAGCGCTCCCATGATCGTCAGCAGCACATAGCGTGGGATGGCCCGGAAGAACCAGGTGTAAATCCACGACACTCCTTTGAGAACGGGGTTGTCGGACAGCCGCATTACCGCCAATATCACCCCGAGGACAACACCGAAGATCATCGACAGGATGGTGACGAGGATGGTGCCCTTCCAGAAACCCTCGATCACCGGGCTCTGGTTCATGGCCTGGAACACCAGCGGCCAGTTGAACGCTGGGTTGAAGATCACCATGTTCAAGAACATCAAGACCAGTACCGCGATCACGGCGATGGCGACCCAGCGACCTGGGTGGCGAACCGGCCGGGCGTGAATCAGCCCGGGGCGGTCATCGCTGACCGCCGGACGGGCTGCTGTGCTTGTTGTCATGACGTCGGGTTTACCGCGAAGTCGGAGATGGCGCCCTGTTCGACGCCCCACTTCTCCAGCGCCGCCTTGTAGGCGCCGTCCTTATCGATCTCTTTGAGCGCCTCGACGATCGCCTCTGCGAACTCGGTCTGATCCTTGGGCAGCACATAACCGTACGGGGCGCCCTCGTAGATGTCACCGAGCGCCTCGAGCTTTCCGCCAGATTGCTTCACCGCGTACGCGATCACTGGCGAGTCGGCCAGCATAGCGTCAGCCTTGCCGCTGACTACGGCGGCAGTAGCCTGGCTCTGGTCCTTGAAGGACAAGACGTTGATCTTGTTGCTGCCGCACTTCTTCTGGCGCACCGGAAGGTCGTCCATCTCCTGTGTGGTGTTGCTTTGGACGGCGACGTTCTTGCCGCAGGCATTGTCAGGGTCGACGCCCTTGGGGTTGCCCATGGCCGTCGCCCACTGGGTGCCGGCTTTGAAATAGCTGACCATATTGACCTGCTTCTTGCGCTCGTCGTTGATGGTGAACGACGAGATACCCATGTCGTACTTCTTGCCATTGACGCCGTTGATGATGCTGCCGAAGTCGGCAGGGTGCCACTCGGTCTTGACCCCGAACTTGGCTGCGACCGCATTGAAGAGGTCGACGTCCATGCCCTGCACAGTCTTCCCGTCGCCGGCCAGGAACTCGTTGGGAGCGTAGCTGGCATCGACGCCGATCTTGATTACGCCTGCGCTCTTGATGCTCTCGGGCAGCTTGCTGGCCAGATCCACGTTCTGGCTGACCGAGACCGACGGTGCCGCGCTGCCACCGGGTTCCCCGCTTAACGAGCTCGAGCCACAGGCACTCAAAGCAAGCGCGGCGACCGATGCTGCGACCACACCAAGCTTGATCCGGACATTCATCTGTTGCTGCTCCTTCCACCTCAGGCCTCGTGGCCTGGGCTGATTAATACTTTTTAACACTCTGCACCGCTTTTGGTCAGCGGTAGATGGGTCCTGAGGACAGACTGATCTTTGCACGCGATGACTGAGTTTGATCGACGCCCGTCGGTTTGGAATCCGATCGAAACGATTATTTGCAAGTCACTGGAGGCGTTCGGCGCCAGCGGATGGAACGGCAGTGAAGTGGGAGGGCGGACCGTATCCGGCTGCCGCAAAGCTGTCGGCGATCTCGCGTCCGATCCGCTCGCTCTCACCAAGCCCAACCAGCGCAATGATGCAGCCACCGAACCCGCCACCGGTCATACGCGCACCGAAGGCTCCAGAAGCCCGCGCGGTTTCCACGGCCAGATCTACCTGCGACACGGTGATCTCGAAGTCGTCGCGCATAGATTCGTGCGAGGCATCCAGCAGCGGTGCCAGCTCGGCGATCCGGCCGGCACGCAAGACTTTGACGGCCTCCAGCACTCTGGCGTTTTCGGTAACGACATGTCGTACCCGGCGTTTGATCACCGGATCGGGAAGCTGGCTCAGTGCGGCATCGAGGTCGGTAACGTCACGTAAGGCTGCCAGGCCGAGGAGCCGCGCGGCTTGCTCACAGCTGGCTCGGCGGGCAGCGTATTCGCTGTCAACCAGCGCATGCGGAGTCTTGGTGTCCAACACCAAGATTTCCAGGCCGGCGCTGGTCGTGTCGAACAGCACCTGTTCTGCGGCATCGGTCCGGCAGTCGAAAAACAGCGCATGGCCGGCGGTGCACAGCATGGATGCGGCCTGATCCATGAGACCAGTCGGCGCCCCCACGAAGATGTTTTCGGAGCGCCTAGCGAGTTTGGCCCGCTCTATCCCGACGATGTCGAGGTCGGCGAGGTCGGTCAGGGCTGTCAGCACGGCACACTCCAAAGCTGCGGAGGAGGACAAGCCGGCGCCTTCGGGTACGTCGGATGTGAGAACCAGATCGGCCCCACCTATCCGATGCCCCGCCTCCTTGAGGACCCAGACCACTCCGGCGACATAGGCCTGCCAGCCTGCCATTCCCGGTTCCAGGTCGGCGGCCGAAAAGATCTTGGTGGACTCATTGTTGAGTGAGGTGACGCTCCAGCTGTCGTCATCGCGAGGGGCGGCCGCGATGATCACGCGTTGAGCGAGGGCAAAGGGCATGACATAGCCGTCGTTGTAGTCGGTGTGTTCGCCGATCAAATTGACCCGCCCTGGGGCAGCCCAGACTCCAGCTGGTTGCCCTCCGGTACGAGCGCGAAAGGCCTCAACTACGGCGCTGGCGTCATTGCTCACCTCA
>JBKPEY010000515.1:0-5247 GCA_046744405.1 Actinomycetota bacterium | reverse complement strand
CGACGACCAGCGCACCTGTTTCGAGCGTGACCGCGATCGAATCGTGCATTCCACGGCCTTCCGACGTCTTGCCGGCAAGACCCAGGTCGTTGTCTTTCCTACTGATCACCAGCGCACCCGGCTGACCCATGCCCTTGAGGTGGCTCAGGTCGCAACCTCGATCGCCCGCGGGGTAGGCGTGAACGCGACGTTGGCGGAAGCGATCGCGCTTGGCCATGACTGCGGTCATGGCCCAGGCGGGCATGCCAGCGAGGATGCTTTCGACGTCTTCGTTCCGGAGGGATATGACCATGGGCCTTGGGGTGCAGATGTGGTGCTGCAAAGCCTCAACCTGTGCGCTGAGACGCTGGACGGAATCCGCAATCACTCCTGGTCGCGGCCGGCGCCGCTTACCGTGGAGGGGCACATCGTCAGCTGGGCTGACCGGATTGCCTATTGCGCTCATGATCTTGAAGACGCTATCCATGCCGGAATCGTCGCTCCGGATGATCTTCCTGCCGAGGTCATCGAGGTGTGTGGCGGAACGCGGCGCGAGCAGCTCAAGACATTTGTTCGAGCAGTGGTACGAGCTGTCGAGAAGCATGGTGAAGTCGGAATGGCTCCCGGTGAAGCTGCGGCGTTGGCGGCACTAAGGGAGTTCAACTACGAGCGCATCTACGTACGGCCCGCCTCCCTGGCCCAGTCCCGTGCAGTCATCGAGGTGCTTCGCGCTTTGGTTGAGTACTACAGCGAGCATCCGGAGCAGATTCCGGACGAGCTGGAGGTCCAGCCCCGATCCGGCGCAGCAGTACGTGCCGCGGTGACATACGTAGCAGGGATGACCGATCGGTATGCCTTCGACATGGCCGTCCACCATCTCGACTGGTCACCGGAGCGGCTGCCACACGGCATCGATCGGGATGGCTAAACGACCGTTGCAGCCGTCATGATTGTGTTGTAATCGGCCGGTGGGAGAGCGCGTGCGCGACATCAGCAAGACGTCGTACGCCTGGCGCATCGCCGCCACAGTGCTCGGCATCGGATTACTCCTCAACGGCTCCTTGCGGATGAGCGATGATGTCTGGCCGGTTGGACCTCTGTCCCAATACGCGTTTTCCCCAGCCAAGGACACGACCATCGTGATCACTCGGGTAGAAGGTCTGCTGGCGGATGGAAACCGCATCGACTTGCCGCTGCGGGTAGAAACCGCCGGAATCAGCCGCGCCGAGATTGAGGCCCGGATCCCACAGATCACTGCCGACCCGTCGCTGCTCCGGTCGGTGGCTGATGGATGGACCTCGCGACACCGCGGCGAGCCGGCGCTGATCCGCCTCTGGCTGGTTCAAGATCAGACGCGGCTCGTCGATGGTCGGGTGGGTCCGACTCGGTTGGTTGAGCTCTCGACCTGGGAGCTGCCGTCATGAGGATCCTGCGATCTATCGGTTCGTGGTTCATGCCGGTGGTTCCGGACTCACGGGTCGCCATCCTCCGGACCGTGCTCTATCTGTTCGTGATCATCGATATCCACCTTTTCGTGCGTGACCCCATTCCGCTGAGCCGGCATCCAGAGCTCTACCAGCCGCTGATGATAGAGCGCCTGCTTCAGCTGCCTCCGCCCAGTGTGCCGTTGACGATCACGCTGTATTTGATCGTGATGATCGGCTGTCTACTGGCGGCATCGAACGTTTTCCCCCGGCTGGCTGGTGGCGTTGTCGCCGCAGCTTTCACGTGGTGGACGGCGATCGGCATGAGCTACGGGAAGGTCGATCATGATCATCTCGCGTTAGTGGTGGCGCTGTGGGTGTTGCCGACGGTTGGGGTGATTGCGGACCGGTGGCGGAGCACCGAGCGCTCCAGGCAAGCCGGATGGGCGCTGAAGTGCATCCAGATCTCTGTCGTCTTCACCTACTTCTTATCCGCGCTGACCAAGATTCGAAGCGGCGGCTGGAGTATCACCAGCTGGCCGGAGAGCTCTATCCTGCTCTGGGCGATCGTGCGTCGACCACACGGCTTGGGTCAATTCCTGTTGCCCTATCCGGAGTTGCTGCACCTGATGCAGTGGCTGTCCTTCGCTGCTGAGTTGACAGCTGTGGTGGTCTTATGGCTACGCGGCCGGGCGCTGCTCGCCGCTGCAGTGTTCTGGATGGGCTTCCACGTATTTACCTTGGCGATGTTGTACATCCACTTCGCACCAACGGCAATCTGCTGGCTGGCCTTTGCGCCGTTAGAGCGTTTTGGTCCCTGGCTGCGCCGCGTCAAAGCCAGTCGGGGGCAGGGCGCAGGCCGGCGACCCGCCCGGCATGCGGTGTCGGTTCTGCGCGATCACCCGGTAGACACTGGCGGCTAGCTTCCGAACAATTGGCAGGTCCATTGCGCGGCCGGCAACTGCGTACGGACCGCCCCGGAACTTCAGCCATGCCGCGAACGCGGCGGCGCCGCCACGGATTGTCCCATCCGTGCTGACCCACAAGACCTCCCGCTGGGCACGCTGGGTTGTGGTGCCAAGAGCAGCAAGATCGGTGAATTGCCAGGGGACCAGCCGGGCGTTCGGCCCAAGCGGTCTGTTCAAGCGCCTGCCGAGCCAGTCGGCGCTCGAGGTGCAAAACCCGCAGTCCCCGTCGAAGATGAGCCACGGCACATCCCGAACCTGCCTCTGCACCGTCTCAACCTACTTGGTGGACTTTGCGGCTGAGCGCGCCGCTCGTCATGACTGGAACATAGACTCCCGTCCGTGGGCGGGCGGATCATCGAAGAAGACATTGCCGCCGTACGCGATCGGGCACGGATCGAGGAAGTAGTCGGCTCCTACGTCACCCTTCGCAGCTCGGGCGGGACGATGAAGGGCCTGTGCCCGTTCCACGATGAGAAGACGCCCAGCTTCCAGGTCACGCCCTCCCGGGGCTATTGGTACTGCTTTGGTGCCTGCGCCGAGGGCGGCGACGTGATCGACTTCATGCGCAAAATCGACAACTTGAGCTTTGTGGAAGCCGTCGAACGACTCGCGGCCCGGGTCGGCATTCAGCTGCGCTACACCGACGATGCCGGGCCTCGAACTGAGCCGGGCGCGCGGACCCGCCTCGCCGAGGCCGTGCGATTGGCGGCGGACTTCTTCGCGGAGCAGTTGAGCAGTCCGGATGCTGTGGTCGCCAGGCAGTTCCTATCTGAGCGCGGCTTCGATCGGGAAGCAGCCGAGAGGTTTCAGGTGGGTTTTGCGCCGCGTGACGGCCGCGCCCTCATCCAGCACCTCCGCGGGCGCGGGTTCTCCGACGCCGAGCTGGTCTCGGCAGGACTGGCGCGTGAGTCTGGTTGGGACTTCTTCCAGGGGCGCGCGATATGGCCGATCCGTGACTCCGGGCGCCAAGTGCTGGGCTTCGGCGCGCGTCGGCTGTTCGAGGACGATCGGATGCCGGCTAAGTACATCAACACTCCGGAGACGCTTCTCTATAAGAAGTCTCACGTGCTCTACGGACTGGAACTGGCGCGCACCGCGATCAGTAAGAAGAGTCAAGCGGTGGTCGTCGAGGGCTACACCGACGTCATGGCGGCTCATCTCTCCGGCGTTGACACTGCGGTTGCTTCGTGCGGCACAGCGTTTGGTGATGATCATGCTCGGCTGCTGCGGCGGTTGATGGGCAATCATGACGCCTTTCGGGGTGAAGTGATCTTCACCTTCGATGGCGATGAGGCCGGGCAGGCAGCGGCGTTGAAGGTCTTCGCTGGTGATCAGAATTTCGTGACCCAGACCTACGTAGCGATCGAGCCAACTGGTCTAGACCCCTGCGACCTAAGACTGCAGCGCGGAGAAGCAGCTGTCCGTGAGCTCGTGGCCCGCCGGATACCGCTGTACCGCTTCGTGATGACCAATCTGCTCAAGCAACATGATCTTGATCGAGCTGACGGTCGACTTGCCGCGCTGCGATCAGCCGCGCCGCTGGTGGCGAGTATCAGAGACAACGCGCTGGTCTCCGGATATGCCCGGGAGCTGGCCGGCATGCTGGGCATGGACGTCGAAGAGGTACGCGTCGAGGTGATGCGTGCTGCAGTGAAGTCCGGCCGCCGGGCCGCAGCGGGAAGGCCGGCAATCGCGGATGCGCAGTCGGCGTCCGAGCCGCAGGACCGGCCCGCGCTTCCACTCCTGCCCAGCCCCAACGACCGGTTGCTCATCACCGAACGCCAGACCGCGAAGCTGCTGATTCAAAACCCGAATCTGTTCCCCGATGCGTGGGACGGATTGACCACTGCTGACTTCACCCATCCGGCGTACGCCGAGGTGTTCACCGCCGTAGAGAAGGCAGCTGTGGAGCTCGGTGGCGCAGGCCTGACTCCGGGCACCGAATGGGTGCATCGAGTGTCGGAGGCCTGCGAAGCAGATGAGATCCGTTCCCTGGTTGCCTCACTGGCCGTCGAGCCGCTGCCGGTGCACGGCCAGGTCACCGTGCGCTATGTGATCGCGACATCAGCCGCGCTTCAGCTGCTTAGTGTGATGCGGACGATCGCGGCGCTGAAATCCAAGCTGCAGCGCACGAACCCGGTTGAGGAGCAGCACAAGTACAACCAGATGTTTTCGGAGCTGGTCGTACTTGAGGCACGGCGAAAGGCGCTACATACGCGCAGCATTGGTGCCGAAGACTGACTCCTGCTTGGAGGCAGCGTACGTCTGCCACCAGAAGTGCGAAAAATAAGGACGCGTTAGGGCACGGAAGGCGCTTTTTTCCCACCAAAGGCGCGAAAACGTACGGCCACTGACGCGCCTGCGCGTGCCAAAGCAGGGGACACTTATCCACAGATTTGCTGCCACTAGGTGTTGCGATGGGCAGCGCTTGCCGCACAGTGTCCGGCATGACGGAGCCCATTGTCGATGTACGCATCCGATCACGACTGACACGCGCTGAGGTCGTTGAGCTGCAGCGAGCGATCGAGGCTGGCCTGCTGGCGCGCGATGTCCGGATATCGGGCGCCGGTTTCGCTGATGCGACCGAACAAGAACTACAAGTTCTCGAAGATCATGGAGAGCAGGCTCGGCAACGATTCATCAGAGCCAACCTCGGACTCGTCGGCATGGTCAGTCGGCAATACGCAGCGCGGAGCCGGCTTCCCGATGCGGAACTGTTTCAAGAGGGCTGCGTCGGCCTCATCACCGCCGTTGAACGGTTCGACTATGGCCGAGGCCATGAATTTTCCACCTATGCGCTGTTTTGGATTCGCGCTTTTGTCGGCGCCGCCACTGCCAACCTTCTGGGAGCAATGAACCTGCCAACGAGCCGGGCT